>JAILBX010000241.1 GCA_024680675.1 Lachnospiraceae bacterium
CTTTTAGTTTAGATAATTTGTGTTGATATTATATTTCATCTTGATCAAAAAGTTTTTATATTCATATAATATGCTTCAAGCTCTGGAAGACAAGCAATAAAAACGGATTCCATCTGGGGATCAAAGTGAGAGCCCATGCCATCTAGCATTATTTTAGATACTCTGTTAAGATCAAATGCTTCTTTATAACTCCTCTTACTGGCAAGGGCATCATAGACGTCAGCAATAGCCATAATACGTGCTTCCAAGGGAATCATTTCGCCAACCAGACCTTCCGGATATCCACGTCCATCCCAATGTTCATGGTGGTAACGAGCAATGTTAAAGGCAATTCTGACAAAGTGTTCTTCTTCAACATCGTTAAGGATTATACTGACAAATTCCCCACTCTTTACAGAGTGCATTTTCATAGTGTCGTATTCTTCTTTTGTGAGTTTATCCGGTTTTCTAAGAATTGAGTTCTCAATAGTAATCTTGCCCAGATCGTGCATAGGTGCTGCTCTTATTACATCATCTATAAATTGATCATTAATATCATAAATTCCCTGATTCTTCACTTCCTGCACTATGATACGTATTATGTCACTGGTTCTTTTAACGTGTCCACCCGTATTGTCATCTCGGTTTTCAATCATATTTGCAAGTCCAAGAACGAGTTTCTCCTGAATCAGTTTTATATGTGCTGTTTTTTGAGCCACCTCTATATTAAGAGTTTTATTGTAATCTTTGGTTATGTTGAGGATACGCTGGTTCTCGGTCACATCTCGGACTTGAAAGAGATATCCTCCCGCAAGGTCATTGTTTCGTATATTAAACTCACTTATCTCACATTGGCATGTAATATCATCTGAATTAAAAAGCAGGCTGTTTTCACCTGTTAATATATAGTTATCCATAAGTCGGTAAAAGACATTTGCTAATTCACTGTCTTCAGGTAGGTTCTCATCTATATTTTGGAGAGAGAGCTCCGGGATAAATTCATATATTTTTTTGTTGCATCCAAGGTAGTTACGAAGGCGGTCAAAGGCAGCATATCCTATGGTTCCTTCAGTATTTTGGAGTTCAGATACCAGTAAGGTTATATCATGCATCCGTGAGTGATCGTAATTTAAGGCGATCATAAAGTCGGATATAATATATAGGATAGGCAGGCTTGTGAACTGGAGATTTTTTATTGTTTCAACAGCATATATTAGTATGGCAATAATGGTTAATGTAGAATAAAGATAAAGAGAACGTTTTGAATAGGTACCTTTTTTTATTAATGAATAAACAAGTATGCCAATTATAATAAGTGTCATTCCTATAAGATAAATCCAATGAAATATCTTAAGTGGACCGGAAGTCGTTTTAACATAGGTACCCATTACGGTTTGGATGAGTTCGACAGAACTGTAATACATATTATTCTTAATACAATAAAGTACCAAAAAAAGATGGGAAAAGGCACAGGTATATATAAGGAGTTTGATCCATATAGGTATACGAATTCTTAAAAACCAAAGGATAGAGAAGAGAATTGTGGCAAGGAGTACCGTACTTTCAATATGAATAAAGCATAAGGAAAAAAAAGCACCTTCCACAGTCTGAGCCTGGGATTTAAGCCAATACCCAAGAAGTATAATAGGGATAAGAATAAGGACAGTCCAATAGTGAATCTCAATATTATCGTACTTTTTATAGATCATGAATAATATGATCAAAACAGATGCTATTAGTAGTATTCCATAAAAAGAAGTAATCATTTTGTTAAAAATAGCTCCTTAAGGATTATTTTTAGATTCGTCTACTGATATAGAGCCAATTATCTGTTGATCAAGCTCAAAATAAAAGTCACTACCTTCACCGTAAATGCTTGCCACCTTAAGTTTGGAATTCATAAGTTCAAGAAGGCCACATACAAGGTTTATGCCAACTCCGGCACCTTGTGCTTTCTGTTTTTTTTCTTCACCAACACGAGAATAGTTTATAAAAAGTTTCATTTGCTCATCAGCTGTCATACCTATGCCGGTATCCTTAATTGATATCAAAAGATGTATTAGTCTTTCATTGATAATTTTGCCAAAGATGGCAAAACGTATGCTACCGACCTCAGTATACTTTACAGCATTGCTAAGCAGATTGAGTATAATTTGTTTTAGACGCATTTTATCTCCTAATAGAGTGTCAGGCAGAGAAGGTGATAAATCGACATCAAAGACGAGATTTTTTGCTTCAGCCTTTGGTCGTATAATTCCTTCGATATCCCAAATGAGGTCTTTAAGAGAGTATTTGTCAGGTTTAAGTTGAAGCTGTCCAGCTTCAAGCTTTGAAAAATCCAATATATTATTAATGAGTGAAAGGAGAGAGCTTTCTGAGTCCATTATTCCATTTGCATAATGACATATACGGGCATCCTCACTTTCTTTTACTATTTTAGAGCTAAGTGCAATAACATTGTTTATAGGAGAGATAATCTCCTGGGACATATTAGCAAGGAAAGCACTTTTTGCATGGCTTTCCGATTGTATTTTTTCAACTTGCCCGATAACATCATCCAATTCCTGTTTTTCCTGGTTGATTTGCTGTATCGTACAGAGTACTTTTTCCAAAGGTCTGTACTTAACACGATCCATAGCAATAAAGCGCATCTGACACCAACCGTAGCTTTTACTGATATACTCAAATACCACGCTGTTACGGTTCTTAAGTCTTTCCTGTAAAGTGCTCAGTTCAGTAAACTCAGTCATAAGAGAGTTGTATTCAGGTTCAACATCATTATTGCATAGTTCCTTTAGCTGGTCATTGGCCCCTATATCCGATGCTTTTTTATGAGATCCGGTGTCATTTATGTTTACAGGCGTTAAAGTGTCTTTTACAAGGTCTATTATATACATAAAATTATATAATTCTGCCATGCATGATATACCGGATCGACGAAGCTGCATTTCTCTTTCGGTAGATCGGTAGATATGCATTGCTATATTATATGCTATAAAGAACATGATAAAGATAGTGCCCAGTAAACAAAGTATGGTAAAACCAATACCGTTATAATAGTTTCTATAGTAGTAGTAGTCAACACTATAATCTGTAAGATCAAGTTCAGTATCATAGTAAAAGATCATGCCTATGGCCGTAGTATTTCCGGGATTAATGGTCATCTCCCCATATTCTGTTGAAGGAATGTATATAAGATAATCACCCTTATGAAGAGGAATAAGGAGTTCTCCTGAGCTCATCATATATTCCAGACCAATCTTGCTTGTATCATATTCAGCTAGATTAAGGGTTTGTACAGTCTCATTTATAGAACCAACATATTGGTGGATTTCAACTGTTCCATTCCAGAATTGATTAAGATAGCAGGCCTTTGTAATATTTAAACGTAGAGACCATGATTTAACACTATCGGGGGAGTTGTTGTACAAGACACCGTCATAGGTTATGCCTCTAAGATTGACATCCTCTTTATACCAGCTTGAGTTGGGATCACCCCGATAATGAAGATCCATGTATACAGGCTTATCTGAAAAAAGACCCTTGCTGGTGTGTAATTGATTGTTAAAGGAAGTAGTAGTACTAAGGTGTATTCCTGCTACTATAAATAATAGTATTACATTTATTATTAAAGCTTGCTGAAAACGTTTTTTGCGTTGAGTGTTCATAGATTGGCACCTATTTTAAGATAAAAAAAAGATATTTATTATAAATAGTAAGATTACAGAGCTATGTGCATTAGCTATAACATAATAAAAAAAATTGAAGATCTTTTGTGCAACTTCAACAATAATTGTATAGCCATACAAAGATATACTATCACAAACAGTGGAAATTATAAATAGGAAATTATATATGTGGGTTTGACTAGATATCTGAAATCAAGCGAAAAATTGCTTTCTGTATTGCCATGCTTTGGAGGTCCATATAAATCCCATAATATACTATAACCTAAGAGATAAGTTGTGGTGAGGCGGAAAATAGAAACAGACATTTTTAAAGTCTTGTATACTGGTCTACATTTAGTGGTATAATATCGGATAAGTAATCAACATATGGTTTAACAGAGTTAGAGCTTTAGTTTAAACCATTTTGAAAATAAGGAGGTTTCTTTGAAAAAATCAGTATCGGTAGTTTTGGTAATGTTAATATTAGCAGTTTGTTTATTTGGATGTGGAATAGGGACTGATATCAGTACAGAGTCAGATAGTAGGAGTGCGGATCAAGCAGATTCTTCTATCCCAAAAAAAGAGAGGGATGATATAGAAAAGGCAGAGGAAGTAAAAACAGCTGAAAATGATAAGAAAGCTGATGGTGCCATTTTAGCTGATGATTCGGATATCGAGGTCAAAGCAAATGAAATACTTGCAAAAATGACCATGGAAGAAAAGCTTGCACAGATGATAATCGTTGCATTGCGTTCAGATCCTCAGAATACTTATCTTACAACAGAGATAACACCTGTTTACAGTGAATTTTTAAGTAAATACGGTTTTGGAGGGGTAATCCTGTATGCCAAAAATCTAGTGGATGCTCGACAGACAAGAACTATGATAAATGATATTCAGATAGCAGCACTTGAAGCTAAAAATAATATTCCTATGTTTGTTTGTGTGGATCAAGAGGGAGGTATGGTAAACCGTATATCTTTTGGAAGTGTGACTTCGGGTTCAATGGCTTTATCTGCAACGGGGGATCTGTCAAATACAGAAAAGAGTGCTGATATAATAGGACGTGAGCTCTCAGCACTTGGATTCAATGTTGACTTTGCACCGGATTGTGATATTAATTCAAATCCTTCTAATCCTATTATAGGGGTAAGATCCTTTTCAGATGATCCTTCAATAGTAGCGGAGCATACTAAGGCATTTATAAAGGGTATAACGAAAAACAAGGTAGTTACTTCTTTAAAACATTTTCCGGGGCATGGGGATGTTGACGTTGACAGTCATTTAGGACTTCCGAAATCTGATATTACATTGGAAGAACTCAGAGAGAGAGAACTTATACCTTTTAAGGCAGGAATAGAACTGGGAACAGATATGATAATGACGGCACACATCCAGTATCCGAATATTGAAAAGGAAACCTATTACTCAGAAAATGATGAAGAAGATATATTCCTTCCGGCAACCCTATCACATAAAATACTTACAGACTTATTGAGGGACGAACTGGGCTATGAAGGAGTAGTAATTACTGATGCCATTGAAATGGGGGCACTCACAGACCACTTTGATCGACAGGATGCAGCTATAATGGCAATAAATGCCGGTGCAGATATATTGCTATGTGCACTTGACCTTAATGATAGCGAAGAAGTAAATACTTTCCCAAAAGAGGAGGATTTTTTCAAGGGTCTGGTTGACAGTGCAAATCAGGGTAAAATAGATGAAGATAGGATAAATGAGTCAGTACTTCGTATATTAAAGCTTAAGTTGAAAAGAGGGATCATGGAAACAGATCTACTCGAAAATGATGAAGACATGGAGGGAATTCTGGCAGAGGTAGGATCAAAAGATAATCGTGAGGTTCAGTGGAATATAACCAAAGGTGCCATAACTCTTTTAAAGAATGATGGTTTGCTGCCTTTTGACGGAAACAATGGGTCTAAAGTATTGGTGCTCTATCCAAGTGAGAGGAGAAAAAATACATTTGAGTACTCTATAGAAAGGTTAAAAAAAGAAGGTCTTATTAAAAAAGATACGATTTCATTATTGTGCTATGACGGGATTTCAACTGATAACGAAGCCTTAATTAAAGAAATTACAGATACAGATAAAGTTATTATAATGAATAACAGTACAGAATACATGGGAGAAGTGACTAAGTTTATTGATATTGCTCATAAAAATGATAAGAAGGTTCTTTTACTAAGCTGCAGTGTACCTTATGATTCAGCATATTATAATGAAGCTGATGCTATTCTTTGTGCTTACCAGTATACCGGAGATGCATACGATACAGAAGGGGAGGGACCTTTTAATCTCAATCTGGCAGTCGCTTTTTGTATGGCCTTTGGAGAATCGGTTCCGGAAGGGACGCTTCCCGTAAATGTGCCCCAATATATTCTTGATAAAGGTGGGGAAGGAGATTTTTCAGATGAAATGCTATATGAGAGAGGTTTTGGCCTATTTAACTGGGGGGAGAAGTGACTTTAGAAGGAGAATTTTTGAAGATTTAATTTATAATATCAGATATTTGGGAACACTAGGAAAGGAGACACCAAGAGCTTGAGAATAGCTTTTAAGGTTTGTAAAGTAGGTAAAAATGGATAAAAAGAGAAGATATATCATCGGTATAGTTGCAATGGTTTTTTGTGTAATTTGCTTGATAATAGTATATGCTAAGCTTTCACCTAAATCTGAAGCAAAGGGTAACAAGGCATATGAGCTTGAGGTCAATGATGGTAATAAAAGTATAAAATATTCAGGTAGCACAGATGCAATGTATTTATCAGAGTTAATGGATGAATTAAAACAGGAAGATTTTACTTATGAGGGAAGTAGTGAGGAATTTGGGACATACATAACTTCTGTAAATGGTGTAAATGCTAATGAAGGGGAAAAAACTGCCTGGATGATATACGTTAATGGTGAATATGGTATGTATGGGGTTGATGCACAATCGGTAAATGATGGAGATCATTTTGAACTAAGATTAGAGAAATATGAATAAAGGCAGGTTATCAGTTAAGGAAATAACTTATTTAGGTGCTTCTCTGGCAATGATCGAAGTTTCTAAATTAGCACTTGATTTTTTACCCAATGTTGAGCTTGTAACTCTGCTTTTTATAGTTTTTACAATCTTTTACGGCAAAAAAACAATTCTTATAGCATTAGGATTTACTTTTATTGAATGCCTTTTAAAGGGTTTTAATATCTGGTCGATAATGTATCTTTATATCTGGCCTTTATTGATAATCATTGTATGTATTGCTCATAAATGTAAAGTGGATTATTTGTTTTACTGTATTTTATCAGCTTTTTTTGGACTCTTTTTCGGAATGTTTTGCTCAATACCGTATTTATTTATTGGAGGGTTTAAAATGGCTTTAACATGGTGGGTCGCCGGCATACCTTACGATATACTTCATTGTGTGAGTAATTTTATTGTTTGCCTTATTCTTTTTAATCCTTTATGTAGGATAATGAAGAAAGTAATGGCTGGTATATTGTGATTTATGGAGCGAATGTACCTAAAGTAAAATAGAGATGCTTAGTGTAAGTTGTTACCAGAGTTATTCTTTTATACAAGGAGGATTTAATAAAGCCTCCTGTAGGGAGGCGTTGATATGAGTATGGCGGACAGATCTAAAAGGAAATATTATGATTCTCTTCCGGGAATGCTACATCTTTATAAGAAACTTGGGCATGTGGATCATTTTACAGGATATTCGGTCGAAGAACTTAGAGAGTGGCAAGAGAATGAGAGGAAAGTTCTGAGAAATATTATAGGACTGGACAGGTTGTATTCTGCTCTTGATGATGAAGCTTCCGGGTATTCTTATAGTCCGGATAGGTGGAAAGAAATGGAAATAGTTTCACCGGAGAAGGGAATAATCAGGAAAAAAGTTATCTTTGAGGTAGATAAATATACTTTTATGCCAATGTATGTGTTAGAACCTGAAGGGAATTTTTCAAGATTGTATTATGCATTTGCAGGTCATCAGGGAGGCGGAAAAGAATCAGTGGCCGGAGTCAGGGAAATTAAAGAAATTTCCGAAAAGATAGATTTTTTTAATTATGACTATGGACTTAAGTTGGCACGAAAGGGTTTTACAGTGATTTGTCCGGATCCCAGAGGGTTTGGAGAGAGAAGAGATGCCTCAGCTCAGGGAGATAATGCTGCGGTACTGAGCTGTAGTTGTCGAAATATAAGTAATATGGCCATACCTCTTGGCCTTTCAGTTATAGGACTTCTAGCATATGATTACATGAGGCTGACAGATTACCTGGAAGCAAGTGGGAAATATGATATAAGTGAATTGAGCTGTATTGGGTTCTCGGGAGGAGGCATGCAGACATTATTTCTCTCCGCTGTTGACAGAAGGATCAAAAGGGCTCTTATAAGTGGGTATATGTATGGCGTTAAAGATGCTCTTTTGCTATTGAATAATAATTGCAATTGTAATTACGTACCTGGGCTATGGGAGCATTTTGATATGGGCGATATTGGTGCCTTGCTGGCTCCGATTCCCCTTGTGATCCAGTCCTGTAGAGATGATCATTTAAATGGCGAAAGAGGGCTGGAAAATGTTTATGAGCAGCTGGAAATAATAAAAAAAGCTTATAAGCTTATGAAAGCAGAAAAAATGCTTATACATGATATCAGACCGGGAGGTCATCATTTTCACGATGAAATATTGACAGCTGATTTACTTAGCGACAAGGGATGAAAGGGTCTTTTCCTGGCAAAAATTATAATTAAAGGATGAAGGTATTCTATATGTGGCTTATATTTGCAATTTTATCATCCGTATTTGCGGCGCTTACATCTATTCTTGCAAAGATCGGTATTGAGGATGTAAATTCTAATTTGGCTACCGCAATACGTACAGCTGTTGTTTTGGTAATGTCCTGGATCATAGTTTTTTTTACAAATGCACATAAGGGAATAGGGGAGATTGGACAGAAAAGTTGGATTTTTTTGATCTTGTCAGGACTTGCAACAGGAGTATCCTGGTTATGTTACTATAAGGCACTTCAGATGGGAGAAGCATCAAAGGTAGTGCCCATTGATAAGTTGAGTGTGGTGATAACCTTAGTTTTAGCATTTGTTTTTTTGCATGAGCAGTTTACCCTAAAATCTGTTTTAGGTTGCATTATGATCGGAACAGGTACTTTACTTATGGTTTTATAATAGTAAAGAAAGCTTCTATTTGGGAGGATTTAGGCTGAGTTATTAAAGGTTAACGCTTGTTTTCTTATAATATAAGTGGTATATTCAAATGTGTTATGGAAAGGGGAATGATGTCTCCCTTAGCATGTTTGCTTAAACCGCTTGTAAGGCTGATGACTTCTGCAGTTTTTTTGTGATGCAGAAATTGTCAGCTTTTTTGTATTAAAAAGGAGGTATTGTATGCTGTTAAGTATTGCTTTGATTATTTTATCAGGTTTGTTATTGGGAAATATTTGTAAAAAATTAAGGTTTCCAAGTCTCTTTGGGATGATTATTGCAGGTATAATAATAGGACCAAGCGTATTTAATCTTATCGATCCTTCAATCCTTAGTATATCATCGGAAATACGCAGGATCGCTCTTATTATAATATTAATAAGAGCTGGTCTGAAACTTGATCTTTCGGATCTTAGAAAAGTAGGTAGACCTGCTATTTTAATGTGTTTTTTACCTGCATGTTTTGAAATCGGGGGGATGGTAATGCTGGCTCCTATATTATTTGATATGAATAGGCTGGATGCAGCAATACTGGGAGCCGTTATTGGTGCAGTTTCACCGGCAGTTATTGTTCCAAGAATGATAAAGCTCATAGATGAAGGGTATGGGACAAAAAAGGGTATACCCCAGATGATACTGGCCGGTGCGTCAGTGGATGATGTATTTGTGATAGTAATGTTTACTACTTTCACAGGTTTAGCCCAGGGAAGGGATGTTTCTGTGATGTCTTTTATAAATATACCTATATCAATCTTATTTGGGATTATTATTGGGGCTTTGCTTGGGTTTATTCTTTATAAATTTTTTTTGATAACAAATATGCGCCGTATTATTATGAGTGTAATATTACTGTCATGTAGTTTTATATTGTCCGCATTTGAGACTGAACTTTCCTATATTCCTTTTGCATCTCTGATTGCTATTATGTGCATGGGCATTGTAATAAGACAGTCAGATAAGGACATGGCGGTTAAACTCTCCGGTCAGTATGATAAGCTTTGGACTGTGGCAGAAATATTTCTTTTTGTGCTCTTAGGTGCATCGGTTGCCGTGGATTACCTGAAAGAAGCAGGAGCAAATGCGATAATTTTGGTTCTTCTTGTTTTATTGTTCAGAATGGCAGGAGTTTATATTTGTATGATAGGAACCGGTCTGACCCTGAAGGAAAAAGTATTCTGTATGGTTGCATATACACCAAAGGCAACTGTACAGGCTGCAATCGGAGGTTTACCTTTGGCGATGGGTCTGTCTTGTGGTGAGCTTGTTCTGACAGTTTCTGTTGTTGCAATTTTACTTACAGCTCCTTTAGGGGCATTTGGCATAGATATGACATACAAAAAGTATTTGTGATATTGTTTTTACTTTAAGTTTATAAAAATATAAGGCCAAAGCAGCTTATGTTGTTACTATTCAATGAACTTTTGCAAAGATAGTTCTTTTGTCCGGGCTTGGATATTGCGGCTGTTGCAAAGCATTCGGTAATAAGGTATGCTTATAAAGCAGCTTTGATTGCAGAAAAAAATTTAGCTGTTTTTAGAAGGGGTAATATGGATTTTATTATTTTTGCATTTATTATGGCCGGAGCCATATTAATGATCGTAAATATTATAAGATATCTTAAATTTATAAGATCAACTCAGGATGTTCTTTCGTCGGGAAGTTCACGTGACAAAATGTGGATATATACAGCCTTGATTTTATTGATCTTTTTTTTGTTAGGGTATCTTTTTATTGGTTTTTTTTCAAATCCCAGCTTTATTATGGCCATGGTTTTGTTTTGGGGAAGTGTTTTTGTTGCTATTGTTTTAACCCTTATTTTCAACCTGTTGGACACAGCAAAAGAGAGAAGTATAGATATAGCAAAAGTTCTTATAGGCGTCATTGATAAAAGAGATCCTAACCTTAACGGTCATAGTAGACAGGTTCAAGATGTAACAATGCTTTTGTACAATGCTTTACCTCACAATATAAGAAATGATATTAATCCTATAAGTCTGCAGTATGCAGCACTTATGCATGATGTAGGTAAGCTTGGTATACCCGAATCAATTTTAAATAAGCCTGCAAAGCTGGATCCCGAAGAATGGGAGATAATGAGAACTCATCCAAAGCTTGGGGTCGATTTATTAAGATCTCTAAATACTTTTGATGAGATTTCAGATTGGATATTATATCATCATGAAAGGATTGATGGAAATGGTTATTATAAGATAAAAGCAGAAGATATACCGCTTCCATCTAAAATAATTGCTGTTGCGGATACATATTCGGCTATCACTATGCGAAGATCTTATAAAGAGCCAAGATTACATGAAGATGCTATAGATATCATAACAGAGGTCGCCGGCACACAACTTGATAGGGAATTGGTGGATATTTTTATTACTATTCCTAAGGAAAATCTGGTTGCTACTTTGCCCGAGTCCTGTATGTAATAAGCTAGTGAATGGAAGTGAAGCTTATTATCAATTTTCAAAAAGATATAACATTAAGGAGAATGATCATTCTGAGATAGTTGATGTTATTAATAGATTAAAAGTGAATAAATACAGATATATTGGAATGCTTGCAAACCTGATGGGTAATCATGATATTGATCGGTTCAGCATCTTTCAGGAGATTTAATATAATGGATAATAAACATGAGTGGGTAAGATGTAAAGAAGATTTAGTAAATGCAGTTTCGGGCCTTGGTTTTCCTAAGGAGCTTGGAGAGGAGATCGCAAAAAATCTCGGAAGTCCAAAAGCCATTAGAAGAATGATAGGATACCTTTATAACGTAAGGCCTAAAAGCGCTGAACTTATTGTGGATGAGATGCTGGCTATCTGTAGTGATATTGAACGCTTTAGAGATAAGAAGGCAAGTGAGCATGCCAATGCTATATATAATAATGTGTTAAATTACGGACTAAAGGAGGAGAAATAAGAAGAGGTATTGATTACACAGGCAGAATTCAAAAATAAAAGATCCTTTAAAACATGCACATACTTGTAATGAAGTGGATTTGGATAGATATTATTCTAAAACGTATCTTTTATGCTCATATAATGAGACATTCAATGCTTTCATATGGAATAAACAGTAAAGAAGAACAGAAAAGATGAATTGCTCCTACAACAATGAAAGAGTATAATAAAATGTAGGAATTCTTATGGCGATTTTATTGTTATTGTATATTACCTGAATCGTTTTGAATTACTTGAATATAAAGGATTCAATTATTAACACTTGGAGGTGCTTATGGGTAAATCACAGGAAAAAGAGATCTACAGAAATGAGTTGGCAAAAAGACAACAGATAATAAAAAATGAGGGTCTTCCGGTGATAGTTATACTGGAGGGATGGAGTGCATCCGGTAAAGGATCCGCTCTTGGAAGCATAATAAAGTTTATGGATCCAAGGTTTTTCAGGGTGTATAACATGGATGTTATATCAGAAGAGGACAAAAGATACCCTTTCCTTTACAGACATGCAATTAAGATGCCTCTTAAAGGACAGTTTTCTTTCTTTGATGGAAGTATGATGGATGAGGTGACCTATAGGTATTTAAAAGGCGATATTTCCGAGAAAGAATATGATACAAAAGTTAATTCAATTATTAACTATGAACGGCAGCTTAGAGATAACGGATATCTTGTAGTCAAGTTCTTTCTGGAGGTAAGTGAGAAAGAACAGAGATCCAGAATAAATAACTTGTTGGACAGTAAAAATACTAAATGGCGTGTTAATAAAAAAGATTTATGGCAGAATAAGAACTATAAAAAGTGTAAGAAGGTTTATGAAGATTATTTAAAGAAAACGGATTCCAAAGCCTGTCCTTGGCATATGATAAAAGCAGATGACAAAGATCAGGTGGAGGCTATAATAGCCAATACTATTATTTCGAGTATAGACTCTGCGGTAAAAAATCCCTGGACGGCCGATATAATAGATAATCCCTATGAGATGGCAAAGGTTAAGAAGCTTTCAAAGATTGAACTTAAGGGGAAAGAGCTTACAGACGATGAGTATAAGGTTAAGCTAAAGAAGTTGCAGAAGGAACTGGCAAAGCTTCATAACAAATTATATAGGAAGAAGATACCTGTTATCATCGCCTATGAAGGATGGGATGCCGCGGGGAAGGGTGGAAATATTAAGCGTGTAGCCTCTGCACTTGATCCCCGAGGCTATGAGGTTTTTCCTATTGCAAGTCCGTCTTCAGAAGAAAAGAATAGACACTTTCTATGGAGATTTTATAATAGATTACCAAAGACCGGCCATATAGCTATATTTGACCGAACCTGGTACGGAAGGGTCATGGTTGAAAGGCTTGAAGGATTTTGCAGTGAAAATGACTGGAAGCGCGCATATAATGAAATCAATGAATTTGAAAAGGATCTCACCGATTGGGGCGCTGTAATAATAAAGTTTTGGGTTCAAATTGATAAGGAGACTCAGCTCGAGAGATTCACATTACGTCAGAATACACCCGAAAAACAATGGAAGATCACTGATGAGGATTGGAGAAACAGAGAGAAATGGGATCTTTACGAAGATGCAGTAAATGAGATGATAAAGAAAACCAGTACTAAATTTGCACCTTGGCATATACTTGAATCCAACGATAAAAAGTATGCAAGGATTAAGGCATTGGAGATAATTGTAGATGAAATAAAAAAAGTAACCGGTTGATATAGTAAACTTAATTAATAAAAGAGTAGAATCTTATATTGTTGCGCATTCCACTTATATTATGTATAATTTATATGTGGAAGTTTGGTTTTATAAAAGGTATCCTTTCACATAAGGATATCTTTTATATTATAAGAAATTAAGGAAAAAGTATGGAAGATTTATTAGGGACAAATAATGGGTCTGTTTTGGAATATAATTGGAAAAAGGTAAATTCATTTCTTGAAGAAATGCGTCCATTGTTCGAGATTGTGCGTTTAGTTGATCCTCAGGAGTGCAGGGAAATTCAGATAAGTAAAAAGGGGATGATAGATTTTGGGAATAAGTGTTATTCTCTTTGGCATTCGGATCATAGATGTGCCAACTGTACAAGTCTTATAGCTTGTAGAACAATGACAAAAAGAAATCGTTTCGAATATTTCGAGGGTACAAAATATCAAATACAGTCTGTTCCGGTGTTGGTGGAATTGGCGGATGCAACAAAATATCGTTGTAATATGGAGATGATAAACTACGGTCCGATTCTTGACAAAGTAGATAGTTATAAAAAAGCTGCTGATCCGGTAGAAACAACCGGATACATATCAACTCACGATAATCTGACAGGGGTATTGAATTGGGAAGGTTTTTGCCAGCAGGCTAGAGAATTACTGAACAGCAACCCTAATGAAGACTGGATAATAATATCAACTAACATTCATAATTTTAAACTGGTCAATAATCTGTTTGGGATAGAAAAAGGTGATGGGCTTCTTATAAGCATTGGTTCGATTTTTTCTGAAATGAGCGGGGAACATTCTTGCGTCGGAAGAGTTAGTGGAGATAAATTTACCATCTTTATGACTTATAGGGATGATATAGAAGCAGTGCTTAAGAAGTGTGTCAATAAAATTAAGGGTCTTATAAAAGGCGCTGCTTACCGATTAAATCTCAGTATAGGTATATACAAAATAAAGTCTACGGATATAGCCATATCCATAATGTATGATCGTGCATATATGGCCCTGCAGACTATACGAAATAATCATGAAAAGGTAATAGCTTGGTTTGATGATGATTTACTGAAAACAGCTCTGCATGAACAGGAAGTAATAAGTGATTTTGAAGATAATTTGAAAAGCGGACAGTTTGTTATTTACTTACAACCTCAGATAAATATCGAAAATAAGATTGTTGGTGCAGAATGTCTGGTTCGTTGGATACTTCCTAATGGAAAAATGGTTCCTCCTTTTGAATTTATAGGAATTCTTGAAAAATCTGATTTGATTGCTTCTCTGGATCGATATGTTTGGGAGCTTGCTGCAAGGCAGTTGGATCAATGGAAAAATACTGAATTTGAAGATCTTTATCTTTCAATAAATGTATCACCTTTGGATTTTTATTATATAGATGTTCCATCAGTTATTATTGATATCTGTGATAAGTATGATATTCCATATGAAAAGCTTCATGTAGAGATAACAGAGACTGCTGTAGCCGATGAAGCAATTAACAATAATAAGGTAATCGATCAAATGCAAGAGAAGGGTTTTTTGATAGAAATTGACGATTTTGGAAAGGGCTCCTCTTCATTAAGTCTTTTGAAGGATCTAAAGGCGGATGTTCTTAAGATCGATATGGGATTTTTACGTAAAAGCGAAAATACAGAAAGAGGAAATGTTATTCTCAAAGCTGTGATAGATATGGCAAAAAGTCTCAAAATGGAAATAATAACTGAGGGTGTTGAGACTAGAGAACAGCTTGATAAACTAACAGAATTGGGGTGTGGCATCTTTCAGGGATATTATTTCTCAAAGCCTATTCCCGTGGCTGCATTTGAAAACATGATACATGATAATAGTCTGGCTAAGTCCTGATATGGACTTAGCCAAGCTATTATATTGAGCTTGATAAATTATTGTATGATAGGATTTTGAAAGGACAGTTAATGAAAAAATATAAATACCATAACCCGGTACAAAGAGGCTTTTTCCCTGATCCATCAGTAATAAGAGTTGGACAGGATTATTATATGGTAAATTCGTCATTTCAGTATTTTCCCGCCATACCTATATCTCATTCCAGAGATATGGTGCATTGGCATATAATAGGTCACGCTATTACAGAGCCGGACTGGCTTGATATAGGGGATATAAAGGATTCCCATGGTATATGGGCACCGGATATAGAATATGTGGATGGTAAATATTATATAATTGCAACTTTACGTCTTAATGCAGACGGAAAAAGAAATAATAATGTAATGAGAAGACAGCTGTTAATGCACGCTGAAAGACCTGAGGGTCCTTACTCAAAACCACAATGCATTGAGATAGACGATATTGATCCTTCTTTTTTTGTGGATTCCGACGGAAAGAAATATATCACAATAGCTAAGGCTGTAAACTTGTTTCCTGTGTCAGAGGATTTCTCAGAGCTTGTCGGAGATGGAAAAATGATATGGGAAGGCACCGGCGAAAGATGTCCGGAGGGCCCGCATATTCAGAAAATAGGAGATTACTACTATGCTATTTTAGCTGAAGGAGGAACCGGATATGGCCATGGAATAAATGTGGCAAGGTCAAAAGAGCTTTATGGTGAATATGAAGTTTCACCTTATAACCCGGTTATGAGGCAGACTGATACATCAGCTGTGCTTCAGAGGTGTGGTCATGGAAAACTGGTTCAGGACAGCAATGGTAAGTGGTGGTGTTACTATCTTTGTGCACGTCCCAACAAAGGCAAATATTCAACAATAGGCAGGGAAACCGCATTGGATCCGGTTGAGTTTACCCCTGATGGCTGGTTTAAAATCAATAGGGGATGTGGGCCAAGTTTAACTCAAGATGCTCCGGATCTGACCCCGGTAATATATGAAAAGAAATTATACGACGATTTTGATAGTAGCGTACTTTCGCTGGAGTGGGAATTTGTAAGACTTCCGGATAGAGGATCATACTCCCTTACAGAAAGACCCGGGCATTTCAGAATATGGACTAGGGATGGTCAGCTTAATGAGATACGAGCCAAAAATACCTTATTAAGACGGGAAGAGGAGCTTTATTATGAGGCTGAATGCAAGGTTGAATTTTATCCTGATAAAAATGGAGAACAGGCCGGATTAACATGTTATTATTCAACAGCAACTTATATCAGATGTTCGCTATGTTATGAAGAGGGGCGAAAGCTACAGCTTGTGATTAATCGTAACCATGGTGAAGAACTCATAGCCGAAGAAAAAGATATTAAAGAAATCCCGCTAATTATAAGAGTTGAGACAAAGGGCCTTTCAAGAAGCTTTAGTTATAGCTATGACGGAGAAAGCTTTAAGATTATCGGAGAGGTTGAAAACTGTATCTTTCTATGTGATGAAGGAGTTCCCGATGACCCAAAACGTCATACAGGTACCATGGTTGGTATATATGCAAATAATGGAGGCTGCGGATCTAGAAAGAAGGCCGATTTTGACTATTTTGGAATAAATTACAGTAAACATAAGACTATACAGTTATAGAACTATTAAAAATGGATTATTTTTAGCCGCCTTTATAGCATAAAAAGATCGTAAATGGCCGGTTTATTACTTTTAAAATCTAAAATATTTATAAAATTCTTCAGATTTTATAATTTGTAAACAATTTGTACACATTTTGGGTGTATATTAGTACTCAGAACGGATGCTGAACAATATATTGTATTTGAGTTGCTTTTTTTAAAGTAACAGAACTACAAACAAGGAGGGTAAAATATAAGGGCGAAAGCAGAAAGGAATGAAGGGATATGAATAGTTTGTTTCAAACAGAAATTGCTACATTTATTGGTAATTACATTAGAAAGTACGGTGTTGTTCCTACCATAGGTAATGTAGTACAGGCAAAGGGATTCATGATGGTCATGGTAAATCTTAATTATATTTTAGGACTGGTAAATACCGGAATGATAAATACTTCATTCAGTCCAAGAATGGTTCCTGCCATAGAAATGTTAAATGTTCAGTAATGGATCTTCCCCTGAAAAGTAAAGGAGAATGATCAGACAGATTTGGAATGGTCAAATTGATCAAAAAGATGAGCTGCTTTGAATGGAAAGTGGCTCATCTTTTTGTATTGTTATTAATAAAATTATGGTATTATAATTTACGTATAATAGAGTTTCTTTTATACATTAAACCGGCATCAAATTAATTTTCAGGTCTGATTACCATAGTTCATTGAAATATCAGGGATACGCAGCATAAGGATATATTTTAAATATCACAGAAAGGAAATGGAGAGTGAAGTTATATACGATTAATATTAATGATCAGGAGCTAGTAGCTGTAGAAAAAGAAGCAGGAAATATCTACACTTTGGATTCTCTGGGTGTAGATGTCACTGATATGAATGATCTTATATGTAGGTATGATAAACTAGAATCCCTGCTCAAGGATAAACTAAAATCATCTAATGGGGAAAAAAAAGCAGAGAATTATAGACTTTTGGCACCAATTCCAAACCCTCGTCAGGATATGGTGTGTTTAGGGGTAAATTACCGTTCCCATATAGAAGAAACAGTAAATGGCATTGCATTTACAAAGAAAAATGATACAGTTTATTTTTCAAAAAGGATAAATCGTTGTAATGATCCTGGCGGTATTATTCCTTTGTATGATTTCGTGGACAGTCTTGATTATGAAGTAGAATTAGCTGTTATACTTAAAAAAGACGCGTTTCAGGTAAAGGAAGAAGATGCAAAGAATTATATCTTCGGATACTCTATTGTAAATGATGTCAGTGCAAGAAATATTCAAACAAAACATCAGCAATGGTATCTTGGAAAAAGTCTTGATGGGTATGCCCCCTTTGGACCATGTATAGTTACCCCTGATGAGTTTACGGATGTATATAACCTTAGTATATCCTGCTGTGTAAACGGAGAATTACGTCAAAATAGCAATACGGCTCATATGATTACAAAAGTTGAAGCGGCCATTGCAGAGCTTACTGAAGGAATGACATTAAAAGCAGGTACAGTCATTGCTACCGGAACTCCCGGAGGCGTGGCTATGGGCATGAAGGAACCCTTATATCTTAAGAAGGGAGATCTGGTCACCTGTGAAATTCAGGGGATAGGAAAGCTCACAAATACTGTAGGATAGAAAAACTGTTATTTACTGTTGAATGGAGCGTAAGAATGAATAAAACACTATTTACATGCATACTAAGTATTTTTGCAGCAATTGCATTTCCCTTTTACATATATGCTTGTACAGGAGTATATGTTGGAAAAAATGTCAGTGAAGAAGGAACTACGATTATTGCACGTAGTGAAGATTATTCCAGTGGAAGTCATCCAAAACATTTTATGGTTCAGGAAAGAATAGATAAAGCAGGGAGATATCTGGAAGACATAGGCAACGGTCTTAAAGTGGAACTCCCTAAGGTTACCTACAAATATACCCATCTTGCGGATTCATCCTACACTAAAGAAGGACTTTATCCCGGCGTATGTATGAATGAAATGGGCTTAAACGTAATAGGTACTGTGTCGGCTAAAGCTTCCGATGAGTATTACAAATTGGATCCTTTAGAGGAAGATGAGGGACTTAGAGAAGCGATCCTGCCTGCTCTCATTGCCGCTCAGGCTCAAAATGCAAGGGAGGCTTGTGAGATCACAGCCAAACTTGTAGATAAATATGGATCCTGTGAAGGTAATATTTTGTTGCTTTCTGACAGAGAGGAAGCCTGGATCTTTGAGATATATGGTGGGTCTTCATATTGTGCTATAAAGTTGGATCCCAACATGGTTTCTGTCTTCGGAAACCAGTTTATGATAGATTGGGTAGATTCTAAAGCAAAGGATAAGGATCATATATATTCTAAGAATCTTTTCAAAACTCTCGATAGCTTAGATTCGGTTGTTAAGAAGGGTAGCAAATACAATATTACAGAATCCATAAAACCCGAGCGATCTGATAATGATAACATGAGAAATTGGGAGGGTATTCGATTATTCGCAGGAGATAAACAAGCCGGAGAATATGATAGTGGTATTTATTACCCTCTCCAGTTTACTCCTGAAAAAAATATCTCTGTAATTGATATAATGAACCTTTACAGAGACAGATATGAAGGAACTTCCTATGATATGAGATTAGGCGGTAACGATTTTTATCGCCCAATAGGTACTACTCGTCAGACTAATGTTCACATAGTTCAGGTTTTTTCTGAACTTCCAAAGGAAAGCTGCTCTATTCAATGGCTGGCCTTAGGAAACGCAGAATGCTCAGGATTTGTTCCATCCTTTTCCGGAATAAACGATACTCTTGATGCATATAAGATTGACGGATCTGCCTATGATCCTAAAAGTGCTTACTGGGCTTTTAAGAGAATAGGGGTTATTTCCCAGAGCGATAGGACCTATCTATCAGAAGGAGTTATAAATTTTTGGCAAACCGCTGAAAAAAAATGGCTTGACAGAGTCCTTAATGAGTTACCATCCGTGGAATCAAAATATAAAAAAAGCTCTCAAGAGGGGAGTAAATATGTTACTGAATTAAGCATGGATTTCATGAAAGAAGCTATTGAAAATTCAGATATACTATATAATTCTTTACTATATAAATGTGCTGATAATTATCAGGATACAGTAAAAAATTCAAGTGCATACTTCTATATGCCGGTTCCCCTTGTCAGCTATGCAGAGGAAAAAGGATATAAGGTTAATAAGAATAAAGACGTATATACCCTAAAGAAAGGAAAGAACACTTTTACCCTGGAAGTTAATTCCGACCTCTGTATAAAAAATGATACAATTATAAAGAATTTGTCTTACCCACTTTATGAAGCTTATGATAAAGTTTGGCTACCGGAAAATTTCATTAGTATATTGAATTAAAGGCCTCTTTTATTATTGCGTCAATACCTTATTAGGATTATCTTTATCCCGGACACAAAGGAGATTAAGAATGATAAGCGAAGAGATCAAAAAGGAATTATTCATGTTGCAGGATGAAAAATACCGTGTTTTTCAAAGCAAACTTATACCCTCTATCGATGCAGAAACAGTGATAGGTGTTAGAACACCTGAATTAAGAAGATACGCAAAAAAGCTGCTAAAGCAAAAAAATATCACAGACTTTCTTAATGATCTTCCTCATCAGTATTTCGATGAGAATCAACTCCATGGGTTTATTGTTTCCGAAATAAAAGATTATATAAAAGCAGTAAATGCAGTTAATAATTTTCTACCATGGGTAGATAACTGGGCAACCTGTGACCAAATGTCCCCAAAGACTTTTAAAAACCATAAGTCTGAGCTTTTGGAGTCAATAAAGCAGTGGATCGATTCTGAAAAGACTTATACAATCCGTTTCGGTATAGGTATGCTTATGCGGTTCTACCTGGATGAGGATTTTGATCCGGAATATCCGATAATGGTAGCAAAAATTAAATCCGAAGAATATTATGTTAATATGATGAGAGCCTGGTATTTTGCGACTGCTCTGGCAAAACATTATGAGATTATAATCCCATATATTGAGGATGAAAAGCTGGATATTTGGACTCACAATAAACTTATCCAAAAAGCTTTAGAAAGCTATAGGATAACCCAAGAACAGAAGACATATCTTAAAGATCTGAAAATTAAGACAAAGTAATAGAAGTATATATTTGCTTAAAATAAGCTATACTATACTTCCACAATACAATGATCATTCGTATATAACTATAATGGTTTTAATAAATTTTTATTTACAAAAGGAGGCACAGAAATGAAAAAGACACATTTTAAAAGCTATTTTTTCTTAAGTCTGCTAATTATATCAACTATTTTAGCGGGCTGTACTTCTACCTACGGAACAATTGCCGGTCCCGACGAAGGCAGTGACTCTGCAGCGATCGACAAATCTGAAACGACAGCAGACCTTGAAGATTGGACAGAAGGATCAGAAGTGGTTACATCAATAAAGGATTATGTTGCCAGAGTGACAGATCCCGAATCAGAAAGCTATATTCCACCCGAGGATCGTATCGTTGTTTTTGATCTTGACGGAACTTTGATCGGTGAACTGTATCCCTCTTATTTTGAATACATGATGTTCATTCACAGAGCCTTATATGATGATTCATATAAAGCTCCTGAGGATATGAAAAAATTTGCCAAGGATTTGGAAGAGGGTATAGCAAATAAAAGTATGCCTGATAATCCCGAAAGAAATCATGCCAAATATGCCGGTGAGGCTTATAAAGGGATGACAATTGATGAATTGAAGGAATATACCCATGAGTTTATGAAAACCGAAGCAACCGGCTTCAATAACCTTACAAGGGGTGATGCCTTTTATAAACCTATGGTATCTTTAGTTAACTACCTTGATGCAAATGATTTTATCTGCTATATAGTCAGTGGATCCGATAGAACCATAGTTCGTGCTCTTATCGAAGATAAACTACCTATCCCGGAAGAAAGAGTTATAGGTATGAGTTATAGTATGGTTGCATCGGGACAGGGAGATACTGATGGTTTGGATTATCTCTACAAAGCAGATGATGAGGTCATACTTGGAGGAGATCTCATTATTAAAACAATAAAGATGAATAAAGTCAGTGAAATAGCCCAGGAAATCGGAAAAGTTCCTGTTCTTGCTTTTGGAAACAGTTCCGGTGATGAATCAATGCAGCAGTATACTCTAAACAATGATAAATATGAAAGTAAAGCCTTTATGGTTCTTTGTGATGACCTTAGCAGAGAATATGGAAATTTGGATAAGGCAGCAAAGCTTCAGGATTTCTGCGATGAGACAGGCATTGAAACAATTTCTATGTGTAATGATTTCGCCACCATATACGGAGATGATGTTACATTAAATGAAGAAGCTGAAAATGAAGTGTTTACTGTAACCATGCCAAAAGAGCTGGATGGCATCTATGAATTGAAAAGCAGGAAAAACGGTGTTTTAATATATGACAAGGCATCAAAGGATGCCGGTTTTGGTGGTTATGTTTATTCCATATTTGCATATGCTGACCCTTCTGAATATTCAGGTGTAGTAGATGTAAAGAGGGGTGAAATAAAGAAAGATGATGAAACCCTTTACGACATAGTTGTAGGTGAAGCCACCGATGTACAGTATGATTATCAGGAGAACACAGACGGGATGCCTGAGTCCTATAAAAAGCTCTGTGACTCCTTAGAGGATATATTGAAAACAATAAAGCCTCTTGAGGATGGAAAATTTGTTCTTGGCGCCGGCTGTGAGGGTCAGGATCTGTATTCCGAAATACTTAATGAATACATTAAAGCAATAGAAGAAAAATGGGATTCGGCAAAGCTTGAGGAAAATAATATGAGCCCTGAATACAGTTCCGTGAATGCTGCAAGTGACGGAAACGGACTTAAAAACATAGGATATGCATATTATGACGTAAACAGCGATGGTGTTGAGGAGCTTCTAATTGGTGAGATATTAAAGGATGAACTAAAAGGAACAGCCTACGATATTTATACAATCGTTGACCGTAAGCCTCAGCATGTAGTAAGTGGATCCGGTAGAGACCGATACTATGCTCTTGAAGGAGGATTGCTTTGCAATGAACGGTCAGGTGGCGCTGATGAAACTGAATGGATTATTTATAATATAACCCCTAACTCAACAGAGTTATATCCTCAAATGGGACTCAAATATGATGGATATGAGGATAAAGAGAACCCTTGGTTCATATCGTACGATTTTGAAGGAGACGAATGGGAAAGTATCAGTGAAAAAGACTATGATGATTATAAATCCAGAAACAAATATATAAGATTTGACTTTACACCTCTCGAAGAGGCCGGTTGATACTATGGAAAGATAATTCATTCTTAAACTTTATGTCTCTATCTTACCGTATTAATCGTTAACAAGGAGATCTAATGATCACAGAGATTTATATTGACACCTTAGATAAGCTGCTTCCCCTTCTTACAGAGCAGGAATACAGGCCTGATCTTGACAGAAACAGAAGTTCATATTTATATAGGGGAATGTGCGATTCCTCCTACAAGATGTGTACAAGCCTTGGCAGAAATTGTAAAGAACTTCAAAAGCAGCTTGAGCCTGCAATACTTGAAAGCTTTGCAAAGTATGCAATAAATGACGAGCCATCAATAGTACAATCAGTATGGCGGCAAATGATATTTGGACAGCATTACGGACTTCCTACCAGGCTCCTTGACTGGACTCAGTCAGCGCTTGTTGCATTAAATTTTGCTACTACAGAAGAAAATTTGTCTAATATGGATAAGCACGATTGTATGGTCTGGCGAATTAATATGTCTGAAATAGTGAATAGTCTGCCCGACATCTACAGGTCGGCTGTAAATAATAAACATTCAACGATCTTTACCGTAGATATGTTAAAGGAGCTTACCGGGAACAGTCTTAATAAGTATGATAGAGATATGGGGGATTCATCCATGGTAATTATCGAACCTCCTTCTCTTAACCAAAGGATAATCAACCAGCATTCTTTTTTTGCAGTAGTTCCAATGGGCATAGCCGATATTGAAGAATTTCTGAATAAAAACACTACTGATAGTGTCAAATACATAATAGACAAAGGACTTCGTTGGCGGATAAGAGACATGCTGGATCAGCTCAATATGAGTGAACGTATAGTATTTCCCGGGCTTGAAGGAGTGTCAAAATGGATAGCAAGACATTATTTTGTTAAATAGACAAAGCGTGGCAGTGTGACAAACTGCCACGTTTTGCTTTTTTTCTATAAATCCTTTAATAACTAAACAGTTAAACACCAAAGTATGATACTATATACCCATCTTTAAGTAGCTGCTTCAAAGATTTTAAAAGCAAAGCTTTTTTATTTATTATAATTATTAAAAGACATACATTGTAAAAAGACGATGTCGGGGATAGAATATCTATTTAGAAGCCATTTAATGTATTCCGTTTTAAGACCTTGAGGTAAAGATAATGAGAGAAACAAAAGAAGGCCTTGTTTATACAAACGAGAAATGTATTGGTTGCAATAAATGTATAAGATCTTGCAGTTGTATTGGTGCAAATGTATCTACTGAAGCTGATGAAAATGGAAGATCAAAGATTCTCGTAGATGGAAACCTTTGTATCGCCTGTGGAGCCTGTTTTGATGTATGTGAACATAATGCACGTGACTACATAGATGATACTGACAGATTTTTTGAAGATCTAAAAAAGGGGGAGGCTATTTCCCTTCTTATAGCACCTTCTTTTCCTGCAAATTACCCTGATAGCTATGAAAAAATCCTGGGAGGATTAAAAAATCTCGGAGCAAAACAAATATTAAGTGTGTCCTTCGGAGCAGATATAACCACTTGGGGATATGTAAATTACATAGAAAAAAATAATTTTACTGGTGGAATATCCCAGCCCTGCCCTGCCGTTGTAGGATATATAGAAAGATATCTTCCGGAATTGATTCCAAATCTCTTTCCGGTACAGAGCCCTGTTATGTGTGCTGCTATATATGCAAAAAATGTACTTGGTATTACAGATAAGCTGGCCTTTATAAGTCCATGTATTGCAAAAAAGCTTGAAATAGATGACCCTAATAACAAGGGCTTCATCAGCTATAATGTCACATTTGATCATCTCATAAATTATGTTAAAACCAATAATATCTATGGCGAACCTTATAAAGAGGAAATAGAGTACGGTCTTGGTTCAATATACCCCATGCCCGGTGGTCTTAAAGAAAATGTCAGATGGCTCCTTGGAGATGATGTATTTATACGTCAGGTTGAAGGAGAGAAGAGGCTATATAGCTTTCTTGAACACAATAAGAACCTTCTTAAAGATAAAAAAACTCCCTTTCTGTTTGTTGATGCACTAAATTGTGAAAATGGTTGCATCTGCGGAACAGGAACAGAACCTTCAAAATCTTCAACTGATGAGGCTCTTTATGCCCTTCATGATATCAAAGAAGCAGTAAAAAAGACCAGTCCTGACAGCGCCTGGTCTAAAAATGCATCTCCAAAAGAGAGACTTAGAAATCTCAATGATCAGTTTTCTCATCTTAAGCTTGAAGATTATCTCAGAAGCTATACGGATAGATCAAAACAATGTAGGCTTCGTATTCCTGATGCCGAAGAACTTGAAATGATCTATATTGAAATGAATAAACTTGATGAAAACTCACGCAATATCAACTGCTCTTGTTGCGGTTATGACAGCTGTAAGGATATGGCAATAGCGATACACAATGGAATAAACCATAAAGATAATTGCATTCATTATCTTAAAGATATGTATATAGTAAGAGCCGCAGAAAGTGACATGATGACAGGACTCCCAAATGCTTCAGGCTTCAGAACATTTGTAAATCATCTTAAGACAAACGGACATCCTTCCCTCTTTAATGCCTTTTATCTCAATCTTCGTAATTTTGGACTTATAAACAGTAAATACGGGAAGCATATTGCAGATGATATTATTATCAAATTTGCCAAGTTACTAAAGAAAAAAACTGATGAAGACGAGTGTGTAGGCCGACTTTCCGGAGATAATTTTATTATCATGGTACATAAAGAAAAGACTGATGATATCCTAAAGGTAACAGAAGGAATAAAATTATCAATGTCCATGGAGAATAAAGAGGAAATAATTACTATACAGGCTACTGCCGGATGTTTTGACATTAATGAGGACGAAGTTGACAGTGAAGAAATACTTGGAAGATGCTCCACTGCTCTTAACATGGCAAAATATGAAAAACATGTACCTTACGTATTTTCAACATTAGACATGCACTCCAAAGTGCTGTACCATAAACACATAGCTTCTATATTTGCCGATGCGCTAAAAAATGGAGAGTTCAGACCCTATTATCAACCAAAGGTCAACACAAACACAAACACTCTTGCAGGAGCAGAAGCTTTGGTACGTTGGATAAGAGAAGGAAAACTAATATCCCCCGGTGAATTTATACCGGTTCTGGAGATGGACGACAATATATGTATATTGGATTTCTATGTTTTTGAGCAGGTCTGCAAGGATATTCAAAAATGGATAAATGACGGAATAGAACCCGTCAGAATATCTACGAACTTCTCAAGAAGAAACCTGCTCAATCCGGATTTTTCACGTAAGATCGAGGATATACTCCATAAATATGAAATTCCAAGAGAATATATAGAAGTCGAACTTACTGAAACGGTAAGTGAAAAAGAAAACGACAGACTGAGTAATTTTATAAGTGATATGCACGAGGCCGATATAGCTATGGCAATTGATGACTTTGGAACAGGCTATTCATCACTTAATCTCCTAAGAGATTTCCCGGCGGATGTCTTGAAGCTTGACAAATCCTTTATAGATGGACACATTGATACTAAAAGAGATAACGTTGTAGTATCCAATGTTGCAAAAATGGCCAAGGAACTTGATATGAGTGTAATAACAGAAGGTGTCGAAAGTCAGGAACAGGTGGATTTCCTAAAGAGTATAAATATCAATATGGTACAGGGCTTCCTCTTTGATAAGCCTCTGTCAAAGGAAGATTTTGAAAAAAGACTGATTAATAAGAGCTATGATTAATAGCTACAAAACATCTTCATAATAGCAGATGAAAATATAAGTTTAAAGAATAATAAGAATGTAACATAAATTTTCATGTTACATTCTTATTTTTAGTCCAATATGACAAGCTCCATAATTTTATTTATCATAAACTAAGTCACAAAAAAGGCTAGCTTTTTCACACATATTTAAAAGAACATTATTTTTAAACCAGGCCTTCAGGCTAAAAGCCTTGTATTTAATTGATAGTTTTTTCGGCTTCTCCCTTCATCTCTTCGCCATCCGGCTTCTGAGGTGGCTCTCCATTTGGCTTTTCAGATACTTGTCCATCAGGAGGAGTCGGTCTTTCACCATCTTTTGGAAACTGGGTATCTTCTCTACCTGAATCTTTCATTTTCATATCCTTAGGCATTTGTGATCCATCGCCTCCTAAAGGTTCTCCGTTTCCATCCATATGAGCTGGTTTATCCCCATCTTTTCCCGAATTTTCACTTATTTCTATCTCAATCATTTCACCCTGTGATGATGTAGCTTCTTCGTATGTTTTTCCGTCTACAGTAAGGGTATAACCATTTAAATCTATTGAATCTTCATCACAGGTAAGTGAACTTATATTAGAATCTGCCGTAAGTATCCACTTGGAACCCTCATCTAACTCCAGGTATATTTTTCCATCTGTAGCATCATTGTTAATAGCACCTTCAAAGGTACTGGCTTCCTTAAGATAAAGATTCAGAGTCGAAATATCATCAACAACAAAATCACCGGAAATAGCTTGTGAAGAAGCTGTTAAGTTAACCTTACCACCATTAGATCCTTCATTACCCCATCCCGCAGCGGCAGCACGCAAGAATACTCCGTCTCCTTTATTTGTGATATTCACACTTGATAAAGATATATCAGTTGCGGTATTATTCACAAAAAATACATCTCCCTTATTATTTGTAATGCTTCCTCCATTGGCAGTAAACTTGGATAAACCGGTATCTGCATCCCCTGACATTGATTGATATATCATAATCCCCTTGAATATATCAGATTTATCGCTGTTATGTTGATTATGATCTGCGCTCAAGGTGACATTATTAAGGGTTACTGAGTTTCTCCCTTCAACAACAATACCTTCTGAAGCATTCGATGTAAGACTTGCATCATTTATTGTAATGTCAGCTGTTGAATATACTGCAGGAGACCCTTTTCCATCAGTTATATAATTTCCACCTGTTACAGTAACAATTCCTCCGCCTCTGTCAGACCTTATAGCAGCTGATGAGTTACCACTTGTATGTATTTCAAGATTTGATGCGTTCATGGTAGCTCCACCTGTTGTCATAATACCACCTGAACAATCCCCCTTAGTGTTGATAGTAGATTCCGATATATTGATTACTGTACCTTCTCCATAAGAGAATACTCCATTAGCATGCTTTCCATCAGTAGAAATATCCATATCAGAAAGCGTCAAATTAGCTTTGTTTGTAGCAAATATAGCTGAATTTTCCCCATAAAAATCTGCCTCATCACCTTCTGAATTTCCGGTTTTTGAAACAGTCGCATTACTGTATTCTGCTGTTTCACCATCTACTGTTATAGCATGTCCCCCATCCTCATCACTGCTGTAGGTACCTGCTTCTACGCTTTTATCAGAGCTATTTGAACTGTTTTCTATCGTTTCAGCAGTATTTTCACTTATCTCCTCAACAGGAGAATTCTTCGGACTACTTGTTGCACTGTTACAAGCGCTTACCAAAAAAGCTGAAGATGTCAAAAAAAGGCAGAGAGTCCTCATTAAATAGCATTTTTTCATATTTTTAATCCTCCAAATAATCATTGATTTTTTTTATGATATGCAGTATTCTAGTTAAAGATTTTGTACAGCTTGTGTTGGAAATGTGTAAAAAGTGTGATCAATAATACCTTGTAGTACTCAGTTCATAACACACTCTTATCAAATCAGCTTTTAAAGGAGTATAAACAAATATTATGAATAAAAAAATATTAATTCTTGCACTTTGTATTATAGCTTTTGGCTTATCTGCCTGTAAAACAGAAGAAAAAAAGGAAAGCGTAATAGAAATAAAAGAATCCCCTGTAACCCCTACTGAAACGACAGACAATATCACTGAGGAAAAATCGGAAGAAGAAATTAAAGAAAGCACAGATGAATTAACACAAGAACAGTGTCTTGAAGCTGTCAAAAAATATTGTTTCTCCAACAATCCTGATCTGGAAGATATGGTAAATTCAAATGAGTATGATATCAGCTGGGATGTAACTCAAAATGAAAACAATGAAATAGTTGTTTTATACAGATCCTATACCGGTGCAGAAACACGCTACTACATAGATCCGATTTCCGGAGAAACTTATGTTACAGAGTTAGTTCCGGGAATAATCGATAATGAAGAGCAAACTGATGAGCATCTAGATATAAAAAATTATATTGAATAATCATAGCAAAATTAGAAAGCGTTAAAGATAGTCTTTAAGGAGTATATCTATTCGTTAAAGCTGCCTTTCGCGAATAGATCAATGTTATTATAATATTAACAAAACAAAAAGAACTGCTCCATAGTGTGATCCGGAACAGTTCTTTTATTGTATATATGTATATACTTGTAATCCTCTTCTGACTACCTTATTAAAGGCTTCTAAATATTACTTACGAACAAGATGTCTGGGAAGTCCATTTACAAATAAAGGAGTTAACTCACCCATAATAAGAGGTCTTGCATACCTTTCGTATCCTATGTTAAGTCCACATCCATCCTCTGTGATCCACTCATCAGGAACCGGTCTCTCTACATTTGCAATAGCATGAATATCATAAGCACTTGTACCACACTGATAAGGTGCCTCTCCATTACGATTAAGGGTGATCATCATTCCTGTCTTTCCTTCATCAGCTGCCTTTGCAGCATCATAACCAACCTGAAATGCCTCATTTATATCCGTAAGGGATGCAATATGAGTAGCTGCTCTCTGTAAGGTAGAGAATTCAACAGCTCTTGTTTTAAGACCTGTCTCCTCAGCAACCTTTTGAGCAAGGTAAGCGGCTGTTCCAGACATCTGCTTATGACCAAAAGCATCGACTGCAATATTCTCATTAGCAAGCTCACAAACATAACGACCGTCTGCGATCTTTATTCCTTCTGAAACTGCAATAACTACTGAAGATTCGGTAGCCGCCAGTTCCTTAACCTTTTTCATGAAGGCATCCATGTCAAAGGTTCTCTCAGGAAGATATATAGCATTTGCACCCTTACAATCATCTCCCTTTGCTAAAGCTGCCGCAGCTGTAAGCCATCCTGCATTACGTCCCATAATCTCTACGATAAGTATGGTAGGCTTTTTAGCACCGAATGACTCGTTGTCGCGGATTATTTCTTTTAAACTTGTAGCAATATATTTTGCAGCTGAACCATATCCCGGGCAATGATCTGTTATAGGAAGGTCATTGTCTATTGTCTTTGGAACGCCCATAAATCTCTGCTTCTTTCCATGCGCAGCAGCATAGTCAGAAAGCATCTTTACTGTATCCATTGAATCATTACCACCGCAATAGAACATATACTCTATGTCATGCTTTTCCATGATTTCAAATACTTTTTCATATACATCCTCATGACCTTCTATCTGAGGCATTTTAAAACGGCAGGATCCAAGGAAAGCCGAAGGAGTCCTCTTAAGTATTTCTACCTCTTCAGGCTTATCAAGATACTCATCGAGGTCACAAAGCTGATCTTCCAAAAATCCCTCTATACCATGAACCATTCCATAAACCTTATTCGCACCCAGCTTCTTAGAAGCTACGTAAACCCCTGCGACTGATGAATTGATAACAGCGGTAGGTCCGCCTGACTGCCCAACTACAACATTTCCCGTCATTTTTCTCTTCTCCTTTTTATTTGTTATTTTACATTTTTCAATAAAAAAACTCCTTTTAAATTATATCAAATGCTAATATCCCTTTCAAGTGCTTGTATCTGCTAACCTAAAAACTTTAACAGTCTTTCCTGAAAGTCTTTATAGTAGGGCTTCTCTATATATACAACATGGGAGCCACCCTCAATCATCTCAAAAACAGATCCCTTAGGAAGCAGATCTATCGCTGTATTTACAAGATCATAGTTTAAATAAGGATCCTTATCGCCACAGATCAACAAAGTAGGTACAGTTACCTTTTCAAGATCTATAAGCTTTACTGTTTTCGATACACAAACATCTTTTCTTCCACCATTTGGACTTGACTCTTTATCATAGTACCAGGCACCTGAACAAAAGGTATCAACTATCACCGGATCTGTAATGTCATAATCTATGGAACCATCTTCAAGTCGCTGAAAATCTCCGGCTGCACCTACCCAGTTATTGTGATTAAAGGGTTCGTTTACTGTGTACTCTCCTATTCCACTGAGTATAGGTGCATATAATACAAGCTTATTTATATATTCCGGGTGAGCAACCGCAAAGAGACCCACAGTAACTGTACCCCAGCTCCAGCCCAAAACATCTATTTTCTCTTGCCCACTGACTTCTAATATTTTCTCTACTGCAGCATTTATATCCTCAGATGCATACTGAGAATCCGGAATAAATCCATCCTCAACTTCGCCTGACTGACCAAAGCCAGCGATGTCAAGTCTCCACACAGAATAACCCTCTCTTGCCAGCCTGCGTACCAGACTGTAGTCCTTATAATTTATATCAAACTCAAAGGATGAAAACGTTACGCCATGTACCAAAAGAATATTTTTTGAAGGCTTGCTTCCCTCTACCCACATGCGATCAAGGTGAAGTGAAACTCCCTCCCTTTCTAAAGGAATTACCTCGTAGCCATAGGCTTCTTCAGCTTTAGCAGAATCTTCCGAAAAGTTTGATCCCCCGTTTTCAACCGGTGACCCACCTTGTTTACTCTTACATCCTGAAAAACCACAAAGTGAAATCAGCAATAATATAACAAGATATTTACCTAAATTATACCTGAAAATCACAACTTTTCTCCTTGTTTATCCACATATTCTTACCAATTTGACTATTAAGACTCTTCTTTTGATCCTAAGCCTAGCTCCAATCTGAAATCTTCTGATGGTTCATACGCCAGTCTATACATTTATTTATATATTCAAGATAATCCGGATTTTTACACATTCCTTTTCCCTGGACATCCGATATCTTGGCAACATCCTGGCCGTTACAGGCGGTGGTCTTCATAACTATATTCAGAGCTTCAACCTTTGTATCGTTTGACAGATAAGTACCTATACCAAAGGCAACCTTAGCTTTCCCATTAAAGTGTCTAAAAAGCTTATCAGCTCTTTCAAAATCAAGGCTGTCCGAGAAAAGCAGAGTCTTTGTAGTCGGATCGATCCCCAACTCCTTATAATGCTCAATAATTTTTTCACCCCATTCATAAGGATCTCCTGAATCATGTCTTACTCCCGAGAACAAGGTGGCATATGTTAATTGAAAATCCTTCAGAAAGCAGTCCGTAGTTATAGTATCCGTTAAAGCTATACCATTTAGAATCCCATATTCTTTAACCCAGGCATCCAATGCATACCAGTTTGAATATGCCGGATTATGCTTATGATTACCCTGACCAACACACATTATCCATTCATGCGCCATTGTTCCAACCGGCATGACGTCAAACTTCCTGGCCAGATATACGTTAGAAGTACCAATAAACTTACTTGACGAATGTTTTGTATCTTTAAGATGAGAGAATTTCTCAACTACAAGCTCCTGAGCCTCTGCAGATAGTCTCCGTCGAAGACCAAATTCGGAAAAAACTCCGGCATACCACTTACCACTATGGATCATATTGTACTTTTCATCCAGTTTTTCCTTAAAGCTCTCTATCAGATCATTATAAGCATATTGCATTCTGAAATAGACCTCATTGACAATAGCTAAAGTAGGTATCTCATACATGGATGTATTTAGCCAGGTTCCCTTTGTTTCAATGGATAATCCACATTCCGCATTATCTGATATCTCAAAGTCCTCATAGCGGGCATGCCAAAGTCGCAAAAAATCTATATAGGAGCCCTTTATCCATTTTATTGTATCTAAATACTGAAGCTCTTCTTCTTTAAACCTCAGCTGACAAAAATGGTTGATCTGGTCCTTGATCTCCTGAACCATTTCTTTAGAAAACTGCACATCGTTATTACGACATTTAAATGACCATGTTGTCTTATAATCCGGAAACTGGTGATATATTGCCTGCCCCATACTAAACTTATACATATCTGTTTCAAGTAAACTGGTTATAATCGGATCCAAAATCATAATTCTTTCCTTTCCATACTTTGCTAGACAAAATATTATGTCAACCTTTAGAATCTTCGAGCTTCATATCTCCTTCCTTAACCCAGCCGGCCTTAACCACAAACTTGTGTATGATAAGAGAAAACACAGCCGGAAGCAGAAAACAGATCATAATAAGCCCAAGCCAGTCAAATCCTGTAATGGCAGTCTTTGTTCCTGCCGCAATATCATTTACCCATCCTGTATAAACACCCAAAGGACCCACAAATCCACAGGTTCCCATCCCGGATGAAATAGGTGCACCATTCATCTTCATCTTAAATACACAAGTTGCTATTGGACCTGTAATGGCTGAAGCTAATGTAGGTGCTATCCATATTCTTGGATTTTTTACTATATTTCCCATTTGAAGCATAGAGGTTCCTATCCCCTGGGATATCAAACCTCCCACTTTATTTTCTTTGTATGAGATAACGGCAAATCCAACCATTTGCGCACAGCATCCTGCAACTGCAGCTCCCCCTGCCAGACCGGTAAGTAATAAGGCGGCACATATCGCAGCTGAAGAAATCGGCAGCGTTAAAGCTATTCCCACTATTACCGATACTAAAATTCCCATAAGGAAGGGTTGTAGCTCTGTTGCCCACATGATCAGATTCCCCACTGACATTGCTGCCTTTCCTAAAGGAGGAGCTATAAGCCAGGAGAAAAACATTCCAACTCCAATTGTAACAAGAGGAGTGATCAAAATATCCACCTTAGTTTCCTTTGAAATTGCCTTACCAAACTCTGCCGCCAGTATAGCCACAAAAAGAACCGCTAAAGGACCTCCTGCACCTCCCAGTGCATTAGCTGCAAATCCCACGGTTATCATAGAAAACAGCACCAGGGGAGGGCATTTCAATGCAAAGCCTATTGCAACTGCCATAGCCGGACCACTCATAGCGGAAGCCATACCACCTACTGTATAGTCAATTCCACCTACTGTTGCTATTGTATCCATCAGAAATCCAATATGAAACTGGCTTCCAATGGTGTTGATTATCGTTCCTATAAGCAGGGAACAGAATAAACCCTGAGCCATAGCTCCAAGAGCATCTATTCCGTAACGCTTAAGAGAAATCTCAATATCCTTTTTTTTCAAAAATCCTTTAAACTTTTCCATAACTGTTCTCCCTCACTACATAAAAGCCTGATAAAACATACAAACTACCAACATCACCCTATTATAACACTATTTAAAAAAGTTATAATATTTTTAGAGAATATAACTTGTTTTTTAAGAATCTCTATTATCATTGTTACATATTATCATAATCGAAACCCGATTCACAGTCCATATCTTATAATAAAACAATATATAAGGTAAGATGAATACTAACAAAATGACCATAAGACCTTATATTACAGCTTTAAGCTTAATTGAATTCCTTCGTCAAATTTCTAACCCACTTATATTTTCTAAACCTGTACATTACCCAGGGGATCTTTCCAACCTCATCAAGACAAGTACAGGCATAGACTAAAAGCACCGGCCAGTGGAATACAAAAGCACCAAGAATAGCAAGTGGAATCGCAATACCCCACATACACACCGCAAGGCTATACATATCAAAAATAGTGTCACCTCCGCCATCCATTACTCCATTGATTGTAACACTGTTCACACTTCTTCCGATCATATAAATAGACATTATTATCATCATTCCCAAAAGATACTCCTGTGCCTGTTCAGTCAGGATAACAAAATGCATTATAGCAGGTGTAACCAAAAGCACTACCGCTGTGGAAGCAAATCCTATAACATATGATACATTTTTAAGCTTTATTCCATAGGCCTTACCTTTTTCAAGTCTCCCGGCACCTAGCTCATGTCCTACCATTATTCCTGCCGCAATAGCCACACCATTACATGCACAACAGATCAAGTCTCTCACCACAGACGCTACTGAATTTGCTGCTGCAGCATCTACTCCCAAATGTCCCATTATTGCTGTATATGAAGTAAAACCCACACCCCAGAACAGGGAGCCCCCCATTAAGGGTAAGCACTGCTTGATAAAATCAAAAATAAGTTGCCTGTTTACAGAAAAAAATCTTTCAAATGCCGGTTTGATATATGTTTTTCCTGTCGATACAATAATACATAATATAAGCTGAATAACTCTTGAAATTGTTGTCGCCAATGCAGCACCATCAGACTCCATCCTTGGTGCTCCAAACAATCCGAATATAAATATAGCATTAAAAAGTATATTCAATAAAACAGCACTGCAACTAATATAAGCACCCGGACGCACGTGCTCGGATACCTTCATAACGGCAAGGTAACACTCAGAAATACCTGTCAAAAGATATGACCAGCCGGCAATACGAAGATATGAGCTTCCAATCCTTATAAGCTCTTCATCATGTGCAAAAATATGCATCAATCCACCCGGGATAAATTCACAGGCCAAAAAAAACAGGATAGAGATAATTCCGGTTACCAAAAGCATAAGATCAAAAAGACTTCTGAGAGTTTCTTTATCCTTTTTTCCCCAATACTGAGCTCCAAGAATAGAGCCTGCAGCGGTTATTGCAGCTATAAACATATTTTGTACGAACTGAATCTGTGTGGCAAGAGATACTGCTGTCATTGCTTCCTGCGTCACACGCCCCAACATAAAGGCATCACAAGCTGCAACAAGCGCAAGCATAAGACTCTGGAATACCATAGGAAGGGATAATGTCCTGAGTTTCCTGTAAAATAATCTGTTATCTGTTTTTTCCATTATAGTGACTCTCCTAAATTCTATTTCCTCCCCGAAAGATCTGATAAATATCTCTGATCTGACATATCAACATTTCTTCCTGACTGATTCCCAAGTATCCATGCAGAGCATATAATATGAATAAAAAAGTGCTTTCAAGAATACCATTATAAGAAAGCACTTTTTAAGACTATTCTGAAAAATATATGTCAACCTATAAAATTTATCTGTTTACTCCAGATAATCATTCCAGGTATTAACATATTCATTTAATTGTGGATATGAATATGCAACCAAAATAAATGTGGTTAACCATATAACTCCATAAATATAGGCTTTTTTCCTGCCTTTGAGCTTATAAAAATGAATATTATATTTTTTACTGTTTAATTGAATGATATAGTAGGACAAGAACAGTACTCCAATTCCAAAAATAAATGCTACACCAGCCGGAGCTGCAAAATCGTCCTTAAAAGCAAGCAAATACAGATATATGGGATATATGATAATATAGCTTATACAATAATACTCGGCAATATGTACTGAAATATGTGTGATCAGGCCCTCCACCTTTTTGCTGCATATTTTAGAAATCTTATAAAATATGCCCATAACAAGAATAAAGGAAATACAATTTGCAATAGCATCCGGTCCAAAGCTTACGATGTAGGAGCTATCTGCACTAATCGGATCAAGAAAAGGTACTTTACAAAAAACTCTGATAATATAATATACAACATATATGGGTAAAAATATCATTAAGAAACGATTAAAGAAACCATCTTTGTCTTTAATCTTCAAATAATAGCCTCCAAACCAATATCCAAAAGCGACAAATACAAAGTAGGCAGCTAATGAAAAATAGGATTCTGATCTGGTTGTTACAAAATAACCCAAAAACTGACTTACAAGATAATTTTCAGGATTAAAACCACTTAAGAATATCATATAATTAACAGCGTTCATTATAAATCCAATAACAAGTATTCCAAGTGGGGATACTTTAAAATATATCAATATGGCAAAAAAGATCATTGCAACTCCGGCAAAACTATATATATCTGCCTGCAAAACAAGTAAAACATTCGATAAAAGAATTTTTTTACCGCTTAAAAAATAGAAGATTAAAGAAGGCAGTCCGTTTCTGAAAATATTCAAAAGCTGTCCAAGTGTCAGCAGTTCAACCCCCCTTAAAAGAATAGACCTGTAGTCGTTATGTTTTGTATAGTTAAATGTCATTCCCATACATATCATAAAGGCCGCTGCACCGATTATGACATCAAGATAACCACAAATCTCAAGAGCTATTGATTCCGAATCTCCTAAATAAATTAAAGTGTGCTCAAGTATCATAAAAATCACTGCATATGCTTTTACCATATCAACCTCAAGCTGCCTTCCATTATTTATGATCTTGTCTGAAAAATAATCCTTAAACAAATATTGCTACCTCCTTAAAACCTTAACCCTAGACTTTTATACTCCAATAATATTATATAAATTGCTACTGTAATATAAATATTCACACTATAATGTAATTTTTACTTTTATTAAATTAATCCTTTGCTTTTATAGCATAAATAAAAAGAGATTACAATAGAGACATAAAAAACGCCTCTTTATATAAACATAAAGAGACGTTTTAAACTTTATTATAAATCCTAATATATATACTCAGATATTTAAAAGTTCACTATATACTTTAAGAGCCCCATCCGCATCGTGAGCAAGAACTTTCTTAGCTAATATCTTTCCAAGCTGCACTCCTTCCTGATCAAAGGAATTAATATTCCATAAAAAGCCCTGGAACATAATCTTATTCTCAAAATGAGAAAGCAGTGAGCCCAATGCTTCCGGTGTTAACTGTTCCCCAATGATAATACTTGAGGGCCTTCCGCCTTCAAATTTCTTATTATTATCCGGATCATCCTTTCCACAAGCGAAAGCAACTATCTGGGCAGCTACATTAGCACATAGCTTTTGCTGACTGCTACTACCCTGTATGTCCACATCAGTCCCTATCTGACTCTTTTTAAAGCCAACAAACTGGAGAGGTATAATATCCGTCCCCTGGTGCAACAACTGATAGAATGAATGCTGCCCATTAGTTCCCGGTTCTCCGAAAATAACAGGCCCTGTCTTGTAATTTACCGGCTCTCCGAATCTGTTTACTGATTTTCCGTTCGATTCCATATCAAGCTGCTGTAAATGTGCAGCGTAGCGGCTAAGAGCCTGCGAATACGGAACAACAGCTGTACATTCATATCCCAAAATATTTCTCTCATACACACCGATAAGCGCATCCAAAAGTGCGGGATTCTTAAATATATCCTTGTTTGCAGCCAGCTTATCAGCTTCCCCGGCACCATCCAGGAAACGAGCAAACACCTCAGGTCCAAAAGCAAGTGATAATACTGCTCCACCTACAGATGATGTACCGGAAAAACGACCGCCAATAAAATCGTCCATAAAGAAGGCTGCAAGATAATCAGAACTTTTTGCAAGCGGTGAAGTCTCCGAGGTTACAGCAATCATATGCTTTGAAGGGTCAAGACCGGCTTTCTTTAACGCATCCTTAACAAAAGATTCATTTGTCAATGTTTCAAGAGTAGTACCCGATTTTGATACAAGTATAAAAATAGAGTGAGCCACATCAGTTGAAGCAAGTACTGCAGCAGCATCATCAGGATCCACATTGCTTATAAACTTAGCTTCCATTTTAAATGTATTATTCTTTTTTGCCCAATTCTCCAAAGCGATATAATTTGCTCTGGGGCCAAGATCACTTCCGCCAATACCTATCTGAACAACCGTTGTAAATTTTTCCCCTGCAGCATTAGTTATCTCACCCGAATGAACTTTTCTTGCAAAATCAGCTATTCTCTCCTGCTGCTCCTTATAAAATTTCCTCTTATCAATTCCATCAGCAACTACATCTTCCCCCAACTGACCACGAACAAGATGGTGAAGAACCTTTCTTTTCTCACTGATGTTTATTATCTCTCCATTGTAAAGAGCCTCAAATTTCTCAAGTAACTGCGCCTCATCAGCCAGCTTTGAAAGGGTCGACAATATTGAATCATCAACTGCCTTCGCAGCATAGTTGTAGGAAAGTCCCCCGGCCATAGGAACAGAATATTCCTTTACTCTTTTTGCACCGTTTTCACCGGCCATTAGCTCTTTAACATCAACCTGTGTTGATTTTTTAAGCTCATCGTAAGCCTTCAAAGTATCCAGATTGTTCCAGTTAATCATTAAAAAAATACCTCCTTAAATAAATAATTCGTGATTATTTTTTGTAGATTTCCGTTCCAAGACCAACAGTTTAAGTTATAAAAATCAGATACTGATAAGGTCAGAATTCTTATAAAATTATACCTCTAAATATATGCCTTTTTCAAGATGGATTACAAAATATGACAGCCATCTTAAAAAAGCTGTATCGATCGTAAAATCCGGCTAAGAGAAATAGCTCTCTGGCATCAACTAAGAAGATCCTCCCCCTCTCCCATAACGGCTATGTCAACTGCTGTTGCTTCCTCAAGGTGAAAACACATCAGCTTTTTTCCGGTCTTTTCATTATAAATATCCTTTAGATTTGGCATAGCATCCAACATTGCTTCAGCATATTTCTCATCTCTTTCAAATACCGCCTTTCCGGTATACCTCATCCAATGTCCATCCTGCTTTGTTGATACAATCTCACACTTTGGGTTGGTCAAAAGCTGCTTATATACATTTTTAAAATCTCCCACACCAAAGATAACTTTTCCGTCCATCTCTATATGTGCGCCTAACGGTCGGCACTTAGGCTGATCTTTATCTGCAGTTGCCAAAAAAAAGACTCCTGCTTCGTTTAAGTAATCATTAACTTTACCCATTATACTTCTCCTTTTTATTTATTCTTGCTGTTTAAATAGAATACCGATTTTTTAGATCTGAAACACTCCTGACAAGAATTGAATCTACCGAAATAGCCCCCTTTACCAAAGATTTAATTTTTTTCTCTGAACTCCCTATTGTACTTCCTCCTGCAGTGGCAAATACGTGCACCTTCTTCCCTCTAAAATCGTGTTTTTTACAAAAAGAATCAATTACAAGTGGCTGACAATTATACCAGACAGGAAATCCCAGATAAACGGTATCATAATCATTAAATCCTTCAACGATACCTGATACAGGAACTTCCTTCTTTGTTATCCATTCTTTATTACATCTTGACAATGGATTCTTCCAGTTAATATCTGCCATCGAATAAGGAATTTCCGGAACTATCTCATAAATATCAGCCCCTATATCCTTTGCAAATTCTTCGGCTATCTTCTTTGTATTTCCTTCTGCACTAAAATATGCCACTAATGCACTCATTTTTACCTCTCCTTAAAATAATAATCATTCACTATATTCACTTTCAGCTACCTTCCATTTCTTTTTCCAAAGCTCAGTAGTAGCATCCATTACAGGCTTACTAAAGAAATAACGCAATACAATAAATACAATAACAATTACTAAAACATCATCTATTATTGTACCTTTAGTTAAAGTTCCTTGCATTATTCCATTGTCAGAAACACCTGTTACATTCATAAAAGCAACAATATCAGTTAAGGCATGCATTAAAATACAAAAGATCAGATTTCCTGAAGCAAGAAATAATGCACAAAAGCACATTCCTAACAGGGCGGTTACTACAACCTGATTTAAAGTTACCAAAGGATCTGCTCCCTCAAGTGCATTTGCGCCATGAATCAATCCAAATAACACCGATGAGATTATCATGGCTATTATCATTCTTTTTTTATCAGCATCTCTTCTCATCAATGGTAAAATAATAAAAGCTCTGAATATAACTTCTTCTGAAATACCGGCAAAAAGTGAAGTGCGGATACCGGCAAATGAAGGAAAGCCGATTTTAATACCTTCTATAAGCATGAATATTGTTCCCACAACCCAATAAATAAAAAAACAGGTGCATATCATCATTGCAGGCTTTAAATTATATTCAGCAAACATCCCTTTTGTTTCCGGACGAAACCACCATATTATTATAAAATTGCTTAATATGGTAGTTATTATCATAATGATAAGTGTAATATTATCGTTTTGTCCAAAAATAAGCACTAAAGGAGTCAAAAAAATATTAGTTATGGTAAGTAACACTAATAACATTACCAAACTAAACAATAAACTCCCACCAATTGGATGTTTATCCATAACCTTATGTTTTCTTGTTTTTGTTTCCATTCTTATCCTCCTGACTCTATCATAGAAAAGATTATACCACTTAAATACAAATAGGTAAATTGGAGTCTTTCTCTCTCATACTCTTCCTTTTAGGATAGTATTACCCTATCCCTGTTCAAGTCTCTCAAGCAAAAAATATCAAATCCTGCAATCCTAACAATTCCCTAACAAATTCCAAATAATTCCCTAATAAATCTTTTATATTATCTACACGTAACAAGGAGACAGGAAAAATGAAGGAGATAAAAATGACAGCAAAGGATAATCTTTCAGATGAACAGAAGACAAGAATACATCAGCTGGAATTCTTATATAAGGAAGCTGAAAGTAGTCCTAAATCCTCATCTATAGATAATCTATATGATAGGCTTTTAAAGCTGGATGAAGATGTGAAGAGAAAAGCTTTCAAAATTTCTTTAATAGATGGTTTTGCAGGAACCCTGCTTTTAATTAGCGGATATAATTTCCTGACAAAGCTTTCCGGTGCTTTTCTGTCAGGAATAATCTTCTTCTGCATAGGTTTTGTGATGTTAGCATTAACCTATCCCATATATAACTATTTACTAAAAAAAGGGAGAAAAAAGTACGCACCTGTCGTTTTAACAATAACAAACTATTTAAATTAAAAAGAGAGGAAAAAAAATGAAAAAGAGAGCAATTATTTTATCAACACTTTTAGCGTTATCTTTAGGCATTACAGCTTGCGGAGGTAACAACACCTCAGAAGCAACTCCTTCAAATGAAACAAAAGCTGAGGCAACTGCCGAGCCTACTGAAGAAGTAGTGAAAGAGGAAGAAACTAAAAATGAAGAAGCCAAGGCAGAAGAAACTGCAGATGGAGAAACTGCTGTGACCGATCCTAATTCTCCTGATTATGTTATCGAGCTGGATCCTCAGTACAACGTACCTACAGATGAACTTTTAAAATCTTTCCCTATTGAGTATCAGACACCTGCTGAATCTGACCTTTCAAAAAAAATACAGAATAGAATGCTTAATGGATTTAATCGTTGGAATATGGGTTATGAAGCCTGGGAGCACTGGGGCGAAGTCCTTTATCATCCTGACTCGATATATAACGTAAATGGTGTAAGACTTACCCTTAAAGAATATCAACAGGCAATGGATATATCCTTAAAAAAGCTTGATATCCAAATGGGTACTTTCAAGAATATGGTTCTCGTAGATGACTGGATGGCTATTCAATATGACATCGTTAATATAGACAGAGAAACAGGCGAAGCAAAGCCCGGAACAACAATGGAATTTGCAAAGTTTGGTGATTATGGTGAGTTAGGTGCCAAGGTTGACGAGGGCTGGGGCGGAGTTAAAAACGACAGCTATTCAGGAACTATGCACTTCCAGACTGAAGAAGAACAGAAAGCCCAGCAAGAGTTTATGGATGAGATTGCAAATACAAAATTACCCGAGACAGATAATTTGGAAGAAAAATATCCAATAGTTTACCCTACAACTATTAATACTGAGATTGGTGAAAAAATGAAAAAAGCCATATTAATGGACACAGATAACTGGAATCAGGGTGCTGATAAATGGGAAGAGTGGAC
>JAILBX010000018.1 GCA_024680675.1 Lachnospiraceae bacterium
GGGGTTCTCTGCCAAAGCCTGAACACTGTATAGATAATTCAAAGGACTGATATCTATTCGTTAAAGTTGTCTTTCGCGAATAGTTCCATATAGCTCTTTAAGCCTCCTTCCCTTTAGCAGCTTTAGTATATAAATCAAAAAGATAACCCACCACCTTTAGGTGGTGGGAGAAGCTTTTCGCAGGTGCCGGGTTCAAGCCCGGTACCTGCGGGATTGCGAAGCAATCTGATTTATAACGAGCAAATTGCGAAGAAATTTGCGAGGTTGACATCCTTAAATTCCCCTAAAGGAAAACTTAAAGTAAAGATCCTTTGAATTATCTATACAGTGTTCAGGCTTTGGCAGAGAACCCCAGCTGTCATCACCTGCAAGGCCCATCTGGGCAAGTCCGACTCTGACATAGCTATAATGTACAGGGGGCAGATCATAGCTATGCTCTGCATTGTCAATTTCATGGGGAGAATAAGGAAGAGCTGAAAAAGACATATTATTTCCTTCAAAGCATATTCCTCTCCCTTTATTATCTGTTAGCTTTGCATATCTGACCCCAATATGATTTCCGCATTCCTGAGGCATAAGATATTTTGCCATATTGTCCTTAATCTTACTCCTGTAAAGGCCTAGCTTTCCATGAGGCCTGTCTACATAGCTTTCCTCAGGACCTGCTCCATAGAATTCAAGATTTTCAAGCTCTGCGTCAAGCTTAAAGAGAACACTGAATTCAGGAAGTATACCTACTTCAAGACTCTTTTTCATAAAGAGCTCTACATCCACATATCCATCGGGATGAAGGGTATATTTAAGATCACAGGCCATGGCAGGTTTTGTAGGCAGATTATAGGTAAAGGTGACAGATAATGACTTATCCTCTTCCTTTATGATATATTGTTTTTTTGCCTCCTTATCAGAGCTTAAGGAGTGATTGGTAAGGTAGATACTGGCAAGCTTCCACTGTCCTGCTCTGAAGGCCAAATGACTGCCTCTGTCATTATCGGTTAAGGGTCTCCAGAAATTAGGTCTTGGCATAGCCTTTAAAAGCTCCCTTCCACCGTAATTATAGGAAGTAAGTCCCCCTGTAAGGTATGAGAACAGGGCTTTGAAATTAAGACCCTTAAAGCCTGTATTTAAATTACCATGTATTATCTTATAAGGAAGCTCCTCATGGGCCCTTTCTTTGATGAAGGCTTTATATAGCTGTCCAAAAGCAATTTCATGCCCTTTGGGGGCATAATTTCTGTCCTCCTTAAGTCTGAAGGAAAGCTCCAGAACATGATCATTCTCATCCCAAGGAATATCCATAGGAAGCTCAAAGCTCTCCTCCTTTAAAGGCGCAAGCTCATAAGTCACCTTTTTTTGAGCAATAAGCTTTTCAAAAGAATAAAGAGATATATAGCAGTCATATTCGGAAAGATCAGTAAAAAGACTCCGGTTTTTTATTGTCAGCTTATCATTATTAAATGTGATCTTTATGGGACTGTAATTGTATTTAACCTCCTGCATTTTGGGAGAGCTCTCTCTTCCCTCTCCATAGCAGATCCCGTCTCCGGAGAAATTACCGTCATTTGGTCTGTCGTCAAAATCTCCTCCATAGGCCTGATAGCTGACTCCGTACCTGTCCTTTACTGTTAAAGACTGATCTATATAGTCCCAGATAAAGCCTCCCTGATAGAGCTCTTCTTCATCACAGTAATCTGTATATATATACATTCCACCACAGGAGTTTCCCATGGCATGGGTATATTCGCAGGAAATAAAGGGCTTTTCCCTGTGCTCCTTAAGGTATTCCCTTATCTGTGATACCGGCCAGTACATAACGGTCAGTATATCCGAGCTTTGAGGATATCTTGTATCTCTTTCGGGAGATACTCCTTCATAATGAACAAGCCTTGTAGGATCCCACTTTTTAAAGGCATCATGCATGGCCAGGAAATTGCTGCCGCCATAGGATTCATTCCCAAGGGACCAGATCAGTATGGAGGGATGGTTTTTATCCCTTTCAAACATATGTCTCCCCCTGGCTATGATCACATCCTTATATTCCTCCCTGTCTCCCGGGACAGAATACTCAAGAGGCTTATCTCCTCTTATTATGGCATCCCAGACTCCATGGGTCTCTATATTGCACTCATCGATAACATAAAGCCCGAGAATGTCGCATAATCTGTATAGAATACTCTGATTAGGATAATGACAGGTTCTTATGGCATTTATATTATTTCTCTTCATATTGAGGAGATCCTTCATTATATCCTCTTTAGCTACTACTCTGCCGCCCTCAGAGGAAAAATCATGTCTGTTAACCCCGTAAAAGACAATACGCTTTCCGTTTAAGCACATTAAGCCATTTTTAAGCTCAAAACGTCTAAAGCCTACAAAGTCTCCGGTGACCTCTGATAAATTACCTTCCTGATCATAAAGAGATATGCGCAGGTAGTAAAGATAGGGCTTTTCAGCACTCCAAAGCTTTACATCATTTATCTTATAGCTTAATACAGCTTTTTGGGACAGCTCTTCTGTTTTGGAGAAAAGCAGGGTCTCCTCTTCTTTTAAAGGTTCTGTAACAGTATCTTTTATATAAATATTGTCATAGCAGTGCTTATCCAAAAGCTCAAGCTTCACCCTGGCCTTTTCCGATAAAGACAGGCTGATGCTCAGCTCTCCATTTCTATAGCAATCATCGGTATCGGCTATTATCTTAAGATCCTCTAGGTGAAGCTTTGGAACAAAGTAGAGCCGGACATCTCTGAATATACCTGAAAATCTGAAGAAATCCTGATCCTCAAGCCAGCTTCCGCTGCTAAAGCGAAAATTCATTACACAAAGCCTGTTGAGGGCTTCACTTCCCTTTTTTAAATAGTTTGTAATATCAAATTCGGAGGGAGTAAAGCTGTCTTCACTGTAGCCAATGAAGCTGCCATTAAGCCAAAGGGCAAAGGCGCTTTCAACCCCTTCAAATCGAAGGATCACCTTATTTCCCTCAAAGCCCTCAGGAAGCTTAAAATACTTTATATAGTGCCCTGTAGGGTTAAAATCCCCGGGTATCTCACCGGGCTCTATCTCTTCTATTCCATCCCAGGGATATTGGGTATTCACGTATTGAGGAGCGCCATATCCCTCCAGCTGAATACAGGATGGCACATATATATCGTCAAAATATGAGCTGTCAAAATCCTCCTTATAAAAATCTGAAATTGATGATCTAATATTAGGAGAATAAAAAAATTTCCATAGTCCGTTTAAGGACTTATAAAAGGAGGACTCTCCTGCTTCCATTTCACTGTTGTTTTTATAGTGGATATGATCGGAATGCGCTTGCAGAACATTGTCTTCAAAATAAGTGGGATCCTTGATTTTTGAAACATTAAACTCAGTGTTCATAATAGCTCCTTTTACTTTAATCAGCTTAACTACTTATATACCCTGGGAACTCTCTCAGAAATATCACAAACAAATTCATAATTAAATCTTCCGGAAAGCTCGCCTATATATTCGGCAGTTATAGTCTCATCTCCCTGGCTTCCCAAAATAACCACCTCGTCATACTCCATGGCTTCGGGGATGTCAGTAACATCCACCATCATCTGATCCATACAGACTCTTCCAAGGATGGCGGCTTTTTTCCCTCTGATCAAAACATAGCCCTTATTGGACAGGCTCCTTGGATAGCCGTCTGCATAGCCAACAGGTATAGTGGCAACTCTTGTTTCCTTATTGGTTACAAAGGTTCCGCCATAGCTTATTGGTACTCCCTTTGGAAGAGTTTTTATATAAACAACAGAGCTTTTTATCTGCATAGCGGGAGTAAGCTCTATTTTGCTTTTATCCATTTCCTCAGAGGGCCATAGACCGTAAACTGTTATACCGGCTCTTACTATATCAAGATTAGCCTCCTTTAGCTCTAAAATACCTGCTGAATTGGAGGCATGTCTGTATTTGATGGAAATACCCTTTTCCCTGCATTTATCCGAAAGATCATTAAAGAGCTTAAGCTGTTTTATGGCATTTGACTTATCCTTTTCATCAGCCCTTGCAAAGTGGGTAAAAAGCCCCTCGATCTCAATATTTGAAAGCTCTGATATCTTCTTTATATTTTGCAGTCCATCATCATCACAGCTAAAGCCTATCCTGGACATACCTGTATCCAGCTTAATATGGATCTTTGCTACCCGCCCCAGTCTTTTAGCCGTTTCATTCAGCTGAATGGCTGTTTCAAGCTTAAATACAGAGGGCCTTATGTCCTCAAGTATCATTTCCTCATAGTTTTCGGGAAAGGTATAGCCTAATATCAGTATAGCCTTTTTTATTCCGTTATCCCTTAAATAAAAGGCTTCTTCCGCGGTGGCGGTAGCATAACCGAATACATAATCTATATCCTCAAGGCTTTCCGCAATTTTTAAGGCTCCATGGCCATATCCGTTTGCCTTTATAACTGCGATCATTTTTGTATCTTCCTTTAAGATCGCATGCATATTTTTCATATTTCTTCTTACTGCATCAAGTGAAACCTGTGCAAATACTCTTTTTTTACTCATAGCTCATTCCACATAATTTTTAATATTTTTTATTAGATCTCTTGGTAACAGACCGCTTTTTGACCCTGATAAAGAGGCATCATCACCGGCCCTTCCATGGATAAAGGCTCCGTAGGAAGCAGCATCAAAGGCTGAAGCCCCCTGACCTAAAAGAGAAAGGATTATACCCGCGAGCACATCTCCCATTCCCGCTACGCTCATACCGTTATTTCCCGAAAGATTTATCCTTATTGAACCATCTCTGTCAGCGATCACTGTCCTTGCATCCTTAAGGACACAGACAATTCCATACCTGGCAGAGCTTTCTCCCGCTATGGCTATGGGATCCTCTTTTATATCACTGACCTTAAGACCGGTAAAGAGTGACATTTCCTTAATATGAGGTGTTATGATGATAGTCCTGTCTATAGGCAGCCTTCTCTCATCATAAGCCTCTAAATGCTCCCTTAACATAGATATTCCATCAGCATCTACTACTAAAGGAAGGTCAGTATCAGTAAAGACCGAATCAAAGATAGCCCTGGCTTTTTCATCCTTCCCTGTGCCGGGTCCTATCAGGATAGCATCGGCCCAGGAATATAACTCCTTTAGCTCATTTCGGTCGGGAGGAGCTGTATCAAAGGAGCTGATCATAGCCTCAGGCAGGGAGTTTAAAAGAAAGTCTTTATTTTCCCTATGGGTTAATATCCTGACCATACCGGCACCGGCTTTAAAGGCCGCCATAGCCGAAAGGTAGGCACATCCCCCTGCACTTTCAGAACCTGCTATTATAAGCAGCTTTCCATAGCTTCCCTTATTTGAGGAATCGTATCTTTTTATAAGAGGAAGGTCTGCTTCCTCCAAAGCAGTTATATATGAAATATAAGGGGACAATCCCCGATCCGTAATGCCTATGGCTTTACACTTTAATTTTCCCGTGTAATCCTTACCCGGATAAAGAAGCTGTCCTATCTTTTTATGGGCAAAGGTTACGGTCATGTGAGCCTTTATGGCCTCCCCGGCTATATTACCGGTATCTGCATATATTCCGGAAGCTATATCACAGGAAACAATTCTTGCTCCGGGATTTTTTAAGGAATAAAGGTTTATTTTTCTGATAATGTCTTTTACATCATCTCTTAAGTCTCTGTTTAAACCTATGCCAAAAAGAGCATCTATTATAAGATCCTTATGGTCAGTCTTAAGCTCATGGCTGACCTCTATATCATAGGCAAGACAGCTTTCATACATAGACCTTGTTTCAGGAGTCATTTTATCCGGGGAACCATACAAAAAAACGGACACATTTTTACCCTGCTCGGCAAAAAGCCTTGCAAGGCAAAAACCATCTCCGCCATTATTCCCGCTGCCGCAAAGCACAAGTATATTCTCTAAGGAGTAATTCTCTTCTCTAATGGCTTCAAGGACTGCCAGGCCGGCTCTTTCCATTAGAATAAGGGAGGATACCTTGAAGTTTATAATTGTTCTTTCATCCAGGGCTCTCATTTGTTGACTGTTAAGTATGATTTCCATTTAGCTCTTTTTATTATTATCCTCTTCGCTTGTTTTTTCGGGGTGTCTTAACTGAGGTTCATACCTCATATCAAAAATATCCATTACCATAGGACCGAATATATCATGCATAAAGGAGTACAATTCAGCATTATAATACTCCTTCTCCTGCTTCCTTATAATATTTTTCTTTAGCTCGATCCTTACATTATGGATCCAGTCGGCGATTTCTTCTATCTCGTCGGTATTTGCCTCAAGCTTTTCATAGCAAAGGGCCATGGTCTGCACCATAAGCTCCTTGTTGACCCTGTCTATTTCCCTTGGAAGCTCTAATAATTCATCTTCATAGGAGTCTATTTTTTCATTTGCCTCATCTATCAGCCTTTTGTTTTCCGCTATGGTCTTTTCTGCCTGATCATGAGTTTCCTTGGCATCCATTCCTCCCATGTTTGAGACGATTCCATCCCTGAGCTCGGCCTTAAGCTTTTTAAGGCCTTTAATATCGGTATTTATTTTCCCCTGCCTTTTTAAGAGATCGGTAAGCTCCCTTTCGAGTTCGATGATCTCATCAGTGGTGCCCATTTTTTTAAAGAGTCGGTGCCATTTATTGTCAAGGACAAGGGTTTGAATCTTTTTTCCTTCAAGAGCTTCTCTGAATTTTTCCTCTGAATAGGGCAAATTAAAAACCTCCGTCGTTAAGCTTATAGGATAATTCCATAAGGCTTTCTGAAAGATGCTCATTCTTGACTACGATATTTTCAGGCACACTTAAATCCACATGGGCAAAGTTCCATATCCCTCTTATACCGTATTCAACCAGTTTTTTTGCAACTTCAATAGCCTCACTCTTAGGGATAGTCAATATGGCAATATCTATATCATTATTTTCCATAAAGCTTTTCATATCTTCCATGGGAGATATAGCCACATCCCTTATCATTTTGCCATGAATGGCCGGATTTTTATCAAATATTCCCTTTATGATAAAACCCCGCTTTTCAAAATTCACATAATTAGCAAGTGCCTGTCCGAGATTGCCGGCGCCTATCAGGATCAGATGATGTTTTTTATCAAGACCTAAGAGCCTGCCGATCTCCTCATAAAGATTTTTTACATTATAGCCATAGCCCTGCTGACCAAAGCCTCCAAACCGGTTAAGATCCTGTCTTATCTGGGATGCGGAGGATTTCATCAAAGCAGCCAGTTCATTAGAGGAGATCCTTTCTACCCCATCGTCCTTTAACTCCCCAAGATATCTGAAATATCTTGGAAGTCTGCTTATCACCGCTCTTGGAATACTCTTTTCATCCATTAATCTCACCCTTTAAATATAGGATTCAAGGGTTTTTCTTACTGCCTTTATGAAGTCAAGGCTGGAAAGAGTTACTATTTCTTCATAGCTTGTTATATTGGCAAGATCCTTTGTCATCTTTCCTGATTCTATAGTCTGGATAGTTGACTGTTCAAGCTTATTTGCAAATTTTACAAGCTCAGGGATATTGTCAAGCTCACCCCTTTTTCTCAAAGCCCCTGTCCAGGCAAAGATAGTTGCAACAGAGTTGGTGGAGGTTTCTTCACCATTAAGGTGCTTGTAGTAATGACGTTGAACAGTTCCATGAGCTGCTTCATATTCATATACTCCTGAGGGAGAAACAAGAACTGAGGTCATCATGGCAAGGGAACCAAAGGCTGAGGATATCATATCACTCATAACATCACCATCATAATTTTTACAAGCCCATATCATTCCACCCTTGGATTTCATGACTCTTGCAACTATATCATCAATAAGTGAATAGAAATATTCTATTCCTGCCTCCTTGAATTTTTCCTTATATTCCTTTTCATAAATATCGTTAAATATATCTTTAAACAAATGATCATAGGTTTTGGATATGGTATCCTTGGCTCCGAACCAAAGATCCTTTTTCTGATCAAGTGAATAATTAAAGCAGCTTCTTGCAAAGCTTTCTATAGAGGGAGTACAATTATGGATACCCTGGATCACTCCGCCCTTTTCATCAAAATCGTGGATCAGACTTCTGCTTTCATTTCCATATTGGTCTGTTACAAGAAGCTCAGCCTTTGAAGCTCCCTCAATCCTCATTTCGCTGTTTGAATAAATGTCACCATAGGCATGACGGGCTATGGTTATTGGCTTTTTCCAGTTCCTTACACAGGGCTCTATTCCTCTGACAATGATAGGTGTCCTGAAAACGGTACCATTTAAGATGGATCTGATGGTCCCGTTTGGACTCTTCCACATTTTTTTCAGATCATATTCATCCATTCTTGCCGCATTGGGAGTGATGGTAGCGCATTTTACGGCAACACCGTATTTTTCGGTAGCCCTGGCAGAGTCTATTGTAACCTGATCATCTGTTTCATTACGATTCTTAAGCCCCAGATCATAATACTCGGTTTTAAGGTCTATAAAGGGGCTTAAAAGCTCATCCTTTATCATCTGCCAGAGAATCCTAGTCATTTCATCCCCATCCATTTCGACAAGAGCTGTCTTCATAATAATCTTTTCCATAATAGTCTCCATTTCTTTAATGCTTATAAATAACAGGCTTTAATACTGTTAAAATTTTACAAAACCATATTCAGATCCTGACAGGCTGCCTTTACCATACTGTCCAGCTCATCATTTGTCATAACCGTTACTCTTCCGCTTTCATATTCAGCGTCTACCTCATCCTTTAATCTTATAACGAGAGGTGACTGCTTAGAAACCTGACGATCCTCAGGAAGCTTATAGTAGGTATTTATCCAATGGGCAACACCTGCCAGTCCCGAGGTATTTGAAACCGCGCAGAGTACAGGCCTTTTCAGGAATTTTTCGGTATCAAAAATATTATATATCTCCTCATTCTTAAGTAAACCGTCAGCATGGATACCTGCCCTTGTAACATTAAAGTTTTCACCTACAAAGGGAGTTCTTGGAGGGATCTTATAACCTATTACCTTTTCATAATATTCTGCAAGATCGGTTATAATCGTAGTATCCATACCATTCAGAGTTCCCTTAAGCTGGGCATATTCAAATACCATTGCCTCAAGAGGGGTATTTCCGGTTCTCTCTCCAATACCAAAGAGGGAGGTATTAACGCTTGAACAGCCATAGATCCAGGCTGTAGTGGAATTTGAAACTGCCTTATAAAAGTCATTATGACCATGCCACTCAAGTAAATGAGAGCTTACTCCGGCATGCTTTAATAAAGCATATATTATACCCTGTACACTTCTTGGGATAACTGCACCTGAGAAGTTAACTCCATAGCCCATGGTATCACAGGCTCTTACCTTAATAGGTATCTTATATTCATCCATAAGACGCATAAGCTCTGTACAGAAGGGAACAACATAGCCATGGATATCCGCCCTTGTTATATCCTCCAAATGACATCTGGGAGATATACCGGTTTCAAGACAATCCTTTACAACACTTAAATAATGCTCCATGGCCTGCTTTCTGGTCATCTTAAGCTTATAGAATATATGATAGTCAGAGCAGGAAACCAAAATTCCCGTTTCCTTCATTCCTATATCCTTTACAAGCTTAAAATCTTCCTTGCTGGCTCTTATCCAGCTGGTTATCTCCGGGAACTGATAGCCTCTCTCCATGCATTTATATACTGCATCTCTGTCTTTCTTTGAATAAAGGAAGAATTCACTTTGCCGGATCATGCCGTTAGGTCCGCCAAGCTTATGAAGATAATCATATATGGTTACTATCTGCTCTGTAGTATAGGGCGCTCTTGACTGCTGTCCATCTCTAAAAGTAGTATCTGTTATCCATATCTCCTTTGGCATATTATGAGGCACGATACGATCATTAAATGCGATCTTTGGAACCTCATCATATGGAAAAAGGTTTCTGAACACATTTGGTGTAGCCACATCAGCGAGTCTGTAAATAGGCTCTTCCAACTCCAACAGATTGTTGGAGGTATTCATAAGGACATTTCTTTGTTCTTTCACAACTCCTCACTACTCCTTTTTAAGTTTATTTTTTACGCTCTTTATCTTTCCACAAAAAGAGAATAAATGCAAGAGCAAATAAAATAACTATTATAAACCATTTGATATCAAGTGAATCTCCCACGCTTTTATTAAGGGTGTTGATCACTCCGGTGATCTGGAGATTACCGGCTAAGGCTTCGCCTGAGGAAACCTGGATAACAGATTCACCATCCTTTGGAAGGTTAACCGAATTTGAAAATTCACCCTTGGCATATTTATAAATAGCAAAGGGGGAAAGGTGGCTTACTACAAATCTGAGATACTTGATCCCCTCAACATCTATAATTTCAGAGGGCACGGT
>JAILBX010000044.1 GCA_024680675.1 Lachnospiraceae bacterium
CCTCGCAAATTTCTTCGCAATTTGCTCGTTATAAATCAGATTGCTTCGCAATCCCGCAGGTACCGGGCTTGAACCCGGCACCTGCGAAAAGCTTCTCCCACCACCTGAAGGTGGTGGGTTATCTTTTTGATTTATATATGCTTTAAAAATTTTATTTGCCGAAAACAGGAATATCACTTATATTTTACTACAAGTAACAGATTATTGGAAAATCTTTCTTCATATCAAAAATCTGATATCAGAGGGACGGGGTCAAAATACATTCGGAGGAATTGTTACAATGATAGCAGAGTTTGCTTCACAGCGTGAAAAGGTAAAGTACTTCAGAGCCTTATCACCTGAACAGAAAATAAATGCTTTTACTGAAATGGTCGAGGAAGCAGAGCATATCGTATTCCTGGGTGGTGCCGGGGTTTCTACCGAAAGCGGTATTCCGGATTTCAGAAGTAAGGATGGTCTATATAATAAAAAGGATAAGAGATTCAGTAAATATAAACCCGAGTATCTTCTGAGCTACGATTGCCTCAATAAACACCCGGAGGTATTTTTTGATTACTTCAGAAAGAATCTTGATTGCAGAGAGGTTTTGCCAAATGATGCTCATAGAAAGCTTGCTGAAATGGAAAGGTGTGGAAAGCTTGATGGAGTAATAACCCAGAACATTGACGGCCTTCATCAGAAGGCCGGAAGTAAAAAGGTATCGGAGATACACGGAAGTGCACTCAGAAGCTATTGTGTGAGCTGCCGGAGGGAATATGATGAGAACTTTATATTTGAAAATACAGAGGAAGTCCCACATTGTCCGGACTGCGGAAAGATAGTGAGGCCTGATGTAACATTATACGGCGAATTCCTTCCGCAGAGGGCTTATGAAGAGGCTGTTGCACTTATAAGATATGCAGATCTTCTTATCATAGGAGGGACATCTCTTGAAGTAGGCTCTGCAGCTTCGCTTGCGCATATGTATCACGGAAAATATCTGGTCATCATCAATAAAGGTAAGACCAAAATGGAAGGGAAAGCAGATCTTGTTTTCCATGACAGCATTGGAAAGGTTCTGAACACACTTATCTACGTAACACAAAGATCTGGAAACAGGGACTAGTCCTTTTGGAAAGGATCATTCTGGGATAAATACCGCACATAATGGGGCACTGCTGCCTGCATACTGTCTCAGGAATTTCTTCGTCAGGTCTTATCCCGGGATTTTTGGAAAGATATTGATCCCGGCGCATTTTATAATAAGGGCAGGATCTCCTGACCAGTCCCGGCTTTGCAAAATATTCTTCGACACTGTCCGGTGGGGCAAAATCCGGCGCGATCTCTTTTAACTGCAGGCTTCCGTATCGGGCGGATAAATAGCGACAAATGTATTTTTTTCCTTCCTCGGTTTCTACTGTTTCACTTTGAAGGTAGTCCTTCCAGGCATCGGGAATCGTGACGGGAAGATCCTCGGCCACATAGCCCTTCTTTTCCAAAGCTGCTATGATCCTTTGTGCTTTCTGCCAGTCAGTAACCTGCCAGTCTCTGTTGTATGAAGCGACAGATCTGTAAGCCACCATGAGGAAGATAGTGTCACTTAGAAATTGAGTCTCTTCTATTCTTTGACAGAAGGTGCCTGTTTCATCCGGGTATTCACGAAGCCCGCTTAAGACAGTAGGAAAAATGAGGACATTCCCGTCAAAAGTTTCACAGTCTTCCAAATAGTCTTGCATGGGTTTTAGGATAAGTCTGTTTTCGAAAGGCAGTTTAAAGGACATGGGCCATTTGGCAATGTCAACGCCTGTATACTGTACGTCGATGCTGTCCCGGCAATTTTTTAAGACAAGGGAGAGAGAAAGACCGTCGATCATGGAGCCACATCCCAGGGACAGTATCCGCAGCTTGCGAATATTTTCCTTAAGAAGATATGGAAGGAGAAGACTGTACATGAGGTAGTATTCCAGGCCATAAATATTACACATGCGGCTTTCGTATAAGCAGGCAGTCTGGGTCTCGTTAAAATCAGGGGAAAAGTTCACCCGGTAGCGGGACATAAGCTGCATCTGCCTGAAAATATGAGGGTCTTTTGCAAGCAGGCCTTTGAGTTCTTCCATGGATGCTATGACCTGGTTGTTCAGTGCGGAAGTATCAACAAGGCCTTTTGGTATCATGGGTTTATTTCGATGAAAATGCTCCCAAATGAACTGCATAAGCTTGTTTTTTATGTTGTTGCGCATCTTTTTATATCCTCCATTTTATCCCAAAACTATCAGTAAAGTTGTTTTTTGGCTACAAAAAAACTTGAAAACAATCGTTTAAAATGCTACGATTTGAAGGTCGGGGGTGCGCCATTTGGTGCGCCCGTAGGAAAACCATCCCGGCTTCCATAGAAAAGGTTTTACGGGCAACTGAAGCTGAGGATTGTTTTTGAGGTTCAACCATTCAAAATTCTCCCCCGACTTTTTAAAGCAAAAACACCAATGCTTTTCTAATTTGGCATCTATTGCATTTGTTTTTTTACGAGTTCCGCAAATCTGCCATTCTTATCGATCAGTTCCTGATAGGTTCCTTCCTCAGCTATCACACCATTTTCAAGCATGATGATATGGTCAAAATTCATTACAGTGGAAAGCCTGTGTGCCACCATTATCACCGTAGATTTCATATTACAGATGTTTTCCATGACTTTGGTCTGGGTCACATTATCCAAAGCAGAAGTCGCTTCATCCAGGATAAGCACCTTCGGATCATCAATAAATGCCCTCGCCAGCAGGATACGCTGCCTTTGTCCGCCTGAAAAACCACAGGAAACAGACTCTGAGATCTCTGTATCAAGCTTCATTGGCAGGCTTCGAATATATTCTCCAATTTCCGCTTTATCCAAGGCTGCCCATATTTTTCCCTCATCATAATTTTCTGTGGAGCCAAATATTACATTATCTGTGATCGTCCCGGGAAAAACCTTGCTGAACTGGAGTACTGATCCTATACGTCCGCGAAGGGATCTCAGGTTCAAGGATTTCAGGGACTTGCCGTCATAACTGACTCCCCCCTCAGATGGGATTTCCATTCCCAGCAGGATCTTTAAGAGGGTACTCTTGCCGCATCCGCTTTCGCCTACGATTGCCACTCGCTCTCCCGGTTTGATTTGAATGGATATTCCTTTCAGGCATCCGTGGGAATCATCTTTATAAGAAAACCAGATGTTTTCTGCTTTTATGGCACCTTTCAGTTTTTCTACATATTCCAGAGATTCACTCTCTTCATTTTGGGCTTCAAAAATAGGTTTGATATTTTCACTTAGTGCCGATATCAAAAAGAAGCTTTGCATGATGTCCGTCACGGAGGAGACCACTGATAATACCAGGGTATATGATGATATGAAGGTCATATACATCTCCTTGGAGATGTCCTCAACCATTGAAATACCCAGAAGTGCTATAGTGGTGACAATAGAGATCAGTGACAATATGTCTGTATTATATTTAAGAATAAAGGGCTGGTGGTATGTCAGCGATAACTTCTGACGATACATATCGGCCCACTTGTAATAGATGGCTTTCTCTGCTCCCATGCCCTTTATCTTCTGGATGCCGCGTATGACAGAGAACATGAAGCTGTTATTTTCCATATCGATATGAATGATATCGGCTTCATTTCGTGCATAGCTTATGGCACCAAGTATGGAGACCAGGAACTTGAGGATGATGAAGATGATTGCCGGCAGGAAAAGTACAGGAGCAAATTTGTCCATCTGATACAGGTAGACCAGTGAGAAAGAAAGATCCAATGTCACATCCATTATGATCTGCATGATCGTATCCGACAGTCTCCCGCTGTTAGCGATCCTTTGTGAAAGTTTTCCTGAGGAAGTGTTTCGGAAAAAGTCTTGTGATAAGTGAAGGACCTTGGCCATGACTGCCGACTGCATCCTTGCTGAAACTCTTATCCTTGTCCTGGAGAGCATGACGGACTTTAACATGGTTAAAAATCCCCTGACCAGACATACCGACGCAAATATGACTGCAGCAAGAAAAAATCCTCCCCTGCTTCCATCTCCTTTGATGTAGACATTGTAGATCCACTTGTTCACCAGAGGCAGGATATAACCGAAAGCCGCAGCAAGAGCAGTAGCTAATGTTAGTCTGAGTATATCCTGGACTGTTAATGACGCGAAGACATTATAAAAAAAAGTACTTAGCAGGTTTTTTCTTTCTTCTATGGGGCGGCTGATGGTATAGCATTCCGCCTTAAGAGAAGCGATATATGCAGAAGATGCACGACCTTCACTTGCGTCGAAGGGGCAAAAAAAACGATAGCCCCTTGTCGTCGGCATCAATATCACTGCTTTCCCGTCTCTTCGAAAGGCCAGCACATGCTCCGATCTGTCACGGCATGTTTCGATCACAGATGGTTTCTCCTGGTACATCATCCCCAGGGGATCCAGAATGGTCTCGATCAGTTTTCCCACAGACTGCTCCTGTGGTATACCAAAAATATGAATCCCGAAATTATCCAAAAGGTAAACCAGCGCCAATCTGACATCTTCGATATCCTCATCCAATTGACGCATCTTGCGGTTTCTGATCAGAGATTCATCTGCGTATTGCTCCAGTCTTACATTGTTTTCTTCTTTATTTATGATGTCTTTTGTATATAATCCCATGTTCTCTTTTCAAGGCATATGTGAATATCTGACCCTTTACACGGAGATCAGTTCACGATAAAGACCCTCCTGTGCATATAGTTCCTCGTGTGTTCCCTGCTGAACCACTTTTCCTTTGTCCATGACATAAATCCGGTCGCATCCTGCAATCGTAGATAGTCTGTGGGCAACGATGATGCAAGTGGTGCGGTTTTTCCTTAGTGATTGAAGTACTCTGTCCTCTGTCAGCGCATCAAGTGCCGAAGTAAACTCATCAAGCAGCAGCATTGTTGGCTCGTAGGCAAGAGCCCTGGTAAGTTCAAGTCTTTGCAGCTCTCCACCGGAGAAGTTACGTCCGTTTTCTTCTATCCGGGTTCCATATGAATCTTTTTCACGGATTATACGGTCATGGATCTGGGCGTCTCGAGCCGCTATAATAACCTCATATTTTTCTATGGTATTATCCCACATTCGAACATTGTTGTAGATAGAATCCTCAAACATCATTGTTTCCTGATCAACAGTGAGGACTGAAGAGTGAAAGACCACATCCGGAATTTCCTCTCTATGCTTTCCGGAGTAGAGTATCTCTCCGGATTCCGCTTTATAAAGATCTGCCAGAACCTTAAGTAAGGTGCTTTTCCCACATCCGGTCTTACCTACAATGGCGATCATTTGCCCCCGGCCGACTTCGATATCAACATCGTCTAATACAAGATTATCCCCCGGGTTATAGCGAAAGCAGATATGATGTGCTTTCAGTTCTCCTTCCAGTTTATCCACAGTATCATATTCGCTTTCAGGAACAGGGATGCTCTGCCTGTTGTCACGATGCATAATATCGTTGACTCTTTCAATATTGGTTCGCATGGTCTGCAGTGAATTCACAGAAGTCATACAGTTGTTCATAGATGTGATCATAGAATTCAGCATACCCTGAAAAAGTGCCATAGAGCCAAGGGTGAATCTGCCATGTAACACGAAGTATGCACCTAAAAAAAGCTGTATGCCCTGAAGTACATATCCATGTATCCCTGAGATAAAAGATATGATCGCATTGATACGCTGGCTTCTGAATCTTTCTTCGTTGGCCTGGGTCTGGGACTCAGACCACATGTTATAGAATGAACGCTCTGCTCCGGTGGATTTTATGGTTTCTATCATGCTCATCCCATTCAAGACCGCCGTATTCAAAACGTTTCCGGAAGTTGCCATACTGCGGGATATGATCGCATTTTTTTCCTGCATCTTCAAGGTAAATATCAGATTTGACAATATTACGATCAGACAGACCAAAGCAATGACAGCATTGTAGCTCACAAGAGTAATGAAATAAACCATGGTCATTACAGCATCAATAGTTCTTGGTACCAGGGTACGTATGATGGCGTTATCCAGGCTGATATTATTGTCAATTCGTGACATCAGCTCTCCGGGACTGTACTGTTCAAAAAATTTCAGAGGTTGATCAAAGACTTTTTTGAACATCCTGCTGCCGGAGACTGCAGAAACATCCCTGCTGGAATCATTGATCTTTTTGGTCTTTGACAGACTCAGAACAGAATAAGCCAACATAGAGATAATATATGCAAAAAGGGCAATATATCCTTCTTCCATTATTATACTGTAGCCGGGTTTTACATGGGAATCCAGTATATTTTTCTGAAGGGTTACCATTCCGGTATTCAAAAAAACGCAGCCCAGGGTTAATAGCGTCAGGATAAGCATTGGCCCCCGTAATTTTTTTATCCTTTCTTTGATCAGTGATATAAGGGACTCTCTTTTGCCATCGGCAATGAAGTCCTTGTTTTTGGACAGAATTATCACCTTTCCGTTATAGAGGTCGGAGAATTTTTGAAGCATCATCTTAATCTCGCCTCTGGCAGGATCCGTGATTGAAACGATATTCCCTCTGATGGAGGTTATGATACACCAATAGCGCTTTTTCCAGGACACCAATAGAGGAAATTTCATTTTGCAAAGTGCCTCCATGTCCGGTGTTTCAACCTTCCCATCAAGGCCATAGCAGGAAGCGGCTTCCAAGATCTGCCGGGGACTGGAGCCATTGCGGGAGGAAACGCATTTTTCTCTCATTTCCTCTAAGGGCACAAATTTTTTATAATAGCCGAGCATCATGCACAGGGCTGCTGCACCGTTTTCACCCGGCCTCATCTGTATTACAACGGGTATACTCATCATTCAATCCTTTTTATCAAGATTATCAATCATAGCATTTATTTCGACTGTAATAGGCACGAACCAGCGGAACATATCCGGTATTTCTGATATCATTATATCTGAATCGATATTTTGCGTTGGTGCGTCTGCCGGTAGCGATGTAGCGAAGGCAGTCCTGGGACAGGTGATCCAGTTTTTTTAGGCTTCTTGATGTAGTAATGCATTGGAAGAACCTGTCTGTCCAGCTGATACTATTGTCCTCTCCCTTGCCATAATAATAAAAGAGGATATAACCTGCCATAAGCCTCAGTCCTTCTTTTTCAGTCAACTTGCCCTTCTTAACTCTCCGGCATAAACTATCAGCCCGGTGCTTCATCTTGTATGAAACCTTAAGGAAGGTGTTTTCGGAGATATCTGTCATATCCGGATCAAACTTTATTCCAAGCAGATCATAGCCGACACCCGGAGGAATGATGCAGCTTTTCTCTTCATTTAAGCTAAGACCGAGATTGGTAATGATCTTCTTAAGCTCTTCCATAAAACCTTCGGCAGAGGATCTGTCCTCACAGAGCATGCAAATGTCATCGGTATAACGGCAGCAGATGCGGGAATTCTCTATCATGAATCTGTCTGCTTCCAGCAGGAAGACATTCTGAAGAAAGGAGACGATGGGATTTCCCGGAAGTACGGAGGTAAATCCTTCCTCCACCTTACCGAATCGGTAATACTGGTTTCTGGTGATCAGCCACATGATGAAAGAATATAAATTCGGTTCATCTGCAAGAAAGGGCTTCAGTATTTTAGCTAATATTGCAGGTTCTATGGATTCTCCAAAACTTCGGATATCCATCTTTATCACATATTTATCCCTATGAGGATCATAATTTCGGATATTTCGGAATAACTTTCCAACAGAATTGTTTTTTCGGAAAGAGTAGAGCGTATCCGGAAAAAGATCATCATACTTTTCCATCAACATAAATGTCAGATATTGAAGTAATATCTTATTTTCTTCGGAAAAACTGTATACTTTCCGTTTGCGGTTTGACTGGCCCTTGCGCAGAAGGATCAGGGTCGGAAGATCAAAATAATAATCGCCCTCGATCAGTCTTTGTATGTCGTCATTGAAGCGATCCGTCAGGATATAAGCCGCCATGCTATCCACTATAGCAGGACTGCTGGCTATGGCTGTCCTTCGTTTTGCAAGGAATGCTTCTTTATTAACTGAATTTTTCATATCCTCAAATATCATATGACTGATTCTTTCCCTCTTTGTTTTGCCTTTGTTTACTGTTTCCGGTGGGGTTATTCATCTTCTTTGATCTTCTATGTCACGTCATGGATCATTTTGGATAACAAAAGAAGATGGCATCTTGCCAAACTTAATATTTAATTTATCATGAAAATTAATCATCTGTATAATACAATTTCTTTTTTCAAGAAGCAAGACATGAAAACTCGTAAGAATTACAAAAAAGAGCTTGAGTTAAAGTTAACTTCATGATGTATGATTACTTAAAGAACATTTTATAGACTTGCAGATGTATAATATGGGAGGATACACTGCATGTAATATCTGAGTTTTCAATAAAGAATGCAGAAATATGGATAATGTGTTCAAAGAAAGCGGTTACTAAGGATGAACAAAGAAAGGAGCAGAAAAATGTTTGATTTTAATTATTTTACCCCGACAAAAGTTGTTTTTGGCAAAGGAACAGAGAGTAGAGTTGCTGATCTGATAAAGGAATTTGGCGGAAGAAAGATACTTATACATTATGGGGGAGGAAGTGTTGTGCGCTCAGGACTCTTAAAGCGCGTAACAGATACTCTTGATGAAGCAGGGATCAGTTATGTGACATTGGGTGGAGCTGTTCCGAATCCTCGTCTTGGACTTGTATATGAAGGGATTGAGCTCTGCAAAAAGGAAAATGTGGATTTTCTCCTGGCAGTAGGCGGAGGAAGTGCTATAGACTCAGCCAAGGCCATAGGCTATGGGGTGGCTAATGAAGGCGATGTATGGGATTTTTACGATTATAAGCGCAAAGCTACAGGATGCCTTCCTTTGGGAGTTATTCTGACCATAGCGGCTACAGGAAGTGAGATGAGTGACTCATCTGTTATCACCAAGGAAGAGGGACTTGTGAAACGTGGATACAGCAGTGATTATTCCCGTCCCAGGTTTGCGATAATGAATCCGGAGCTTACGATGACCCTTCCGGATTATCAGACAGCCTGCGGATGCACGGATATAATGATGCACACAATGGAAAGATATTTTACAAATGGCGGAAATATGGAGCTCACCGATGCACTTGCAGAAGGTCTTCTTCGCACGGTCAAAAAGAATGCTCTTATACTCTGCAAGGATCCTAAGAACTATGACGCCAGAGCAGAGGTTATGTGGGCCGGAAGCCTTGCCCATAATGGACTGACCGGATGCGGGAATGATGGCGGAGACTGGATGACACACAAACTTGAACACGAACTCGGCGGACTTTATGATGTAGCCCATGGTGCCGGACTTGCTGCAATCTGGGGAAGCTGGGCCCGCTTTGTATATAAAGATTGCCTTCCCAGATTTAAAAAGTTTGCCATCAATGTAATGGAAGTGGATGAATCAGGCTCGGATGAGGAGATAGCAATCAGAGGCATTGAGGCAATGGAAGAATTCTATAGGAGTATTAACATTCCCACAAATCTTCGTGAGCTTGGAATTAAAGCAACAGACGAAGAGCTGGCACTTATGGCGAAGAAGTGCGCTATCGGTGTAGGCGGTGAAATGGGTTCAGCCAAGGTGCTGAATGAAGAAGACATGCTTGCTATTTTCCGCGCAAGTATGTAAAGGATCTTCATTGGAAAAGGCAAAGAAAGAATTTGATCAGGAAAGTGTGGAATGACTAAGGTAATGCAGATGTTAAATGTAGAAATATGGCAGCCTAGTATAACGATTCTTAAATACCTGGACCAAATGCTTGCCTGCTTATCCCGATAGCACGCATCTGAAATCCTCAGCGTAGCCCGCTACGCCTGCGTTTTCAGATACGCACTCTCGGGCAAGCATACTTCGCATTAGT
>JAILBX010000045.1 GCA_024680675.1 Lachnospiraceae bacterium
CCTCGCAAATTTCTTCGCAATTTGCTCGTTATAAATCAGATTGCTTCGCAATCCCGCAGGTACCGGGCTTGAACCCGGCACCTGCGAAAAGCTTCTCCCACCACCTGAAGGTGGTGGGTTATCTTTTTGATTTATATATCATTGACTAAACTCCTGTCTTGCATTTATAATCTACTGATATGTTGACGTCATTACAGGAGCTTTTTAATGCGTTAATAACTGCAGGAGGACAGTTAAGTTGGGTGAAAACAGGAGACGGACAAAACATTTTGACTTTATGATCCTTGATCTGATCATAGCTGAATTATCCTTTGTTTTAGGTTATTACCTGCGTCATTTTGACCTTCAGTTGTTCAAAAGAGAAGTCTATATCCAACTGGTTTTCCTTATGATCATTTCTGCCTTTATAAACGGTTTTATTGCAGATAACTATAAAAACATATTAAAGCGGGGATATTTTAAGGAATTTGTCTTTGTTTTAAAGTATGTTTTTGTCTATCTTTGTTTAATGTTATTTTTCCTCTTTTTTAGTAAGACCGGAGCCCAGGTTGCCCGAACAAGCGTGATCTACAGCGTCATTTTAAGTTTTATACTTATTTATCCCGAAAGATGCATTTGGAAGGCATATCTTATAAACCGTCTTAAAAAGGATGATCAGTATCATATACTTATCCTGGCTCACAGCAATAATGTAAAAAAGACTATGGACGCCATTATGGATTATCCCTTTGGAGCCGCAAGGCTTGTTGGGTTGGTAACAATAGACGACGCCTTCGGTGTTGGCGAATCCATAGGGGATGTTAAGGTCGTTTCGACCTTTAAAAATATTACCGCTTATCTAAGCCGGGAGTGGATAGATGCTGTTTATATCGACCTGTCAGGAGCTGAGGGTATAGCAGAGGATGCTTTGGATGGCTTCCTTGAGGACTGTTCGATCATGGGCATAACTACTCATCGTAGTATTATGAGGGACAGTAAACGAAATGTAGTTCAGTATATCGATAAGTTTGCCGGAAACATTGTTCTTACAGAGCGCATGGTTGTTGTTCCAAAGCTCAGAATGTTTGAGAAGCGCTGTATGGATATCCTGGGTGGGATCATTGGCATCTTCTTCACGGGAATATTAGTCCTTTTTGTGGGACCCTTTATATTTTTTACTGATCCGGGTCCTATCTTTTTCAAGCAAAAAAGGGTTGGACAAAACGGTCATATCTTTGAGATCTATAAGTTTAGAAGTATGTATCTGGATGCTGAAAAACGTAAGAAGGAGTTTATGGATAAAAACTCCATGCAGGGTCTTATGTTCAAGATGGAGAATGACCCAAGGATCCTTGGCAGCGGAGAGGATGGAAAAAAACATGGTATAGGCTGGTTCATCCGTAAAAGCTCTATTGATGAGTTCCCTCAGTTTTTTAATGTTTTAAAAGGGGATATGAGCCTCGTAGGCAGCCGCCCTCCTACACTGGATGAATGGGAAAGGTATGAGCCTCACCACAGGGCAAGACTTGTTATGAAGCCCGGTATCACCGGCCTGTGGCAGACCAGCGGCCGAAACAGTATTTCCAACTTTGAGGATGTGATAAAGCTTGATATTGAGTATATAAACACCTGGTCAATTCCCGGAGATATAAAGCTTATAATCAAGACCATAGGGCTGGTGCTTTCGGGGAACGGGAAGTAGGAGGATATAATTCATTTACACTTATCTCAGCACTTTTACTATGAAGCTGAGCATAATAAGAATATTTCCGATTTGCAGGAATTGCCATGAATATAACACATAAAATGTCAAATGAACTGACAGATATCAGAATTAAAAAAATACTCCTGACACGAAAATACAGACAGTTCTTTTTCCCGTCACTGATAGCCGCCGCAGCTCTGTCTTTGAGCGAATTTGTGGACAGCATCGTGGTTTCAAATCTGCTGGACACAAAGGCATTATCCATAGTGAATGTATGCATGCCTCTCATGACCCTGATGGCAGCGGTATATCTGATGATCTCCGTAGGTGGAGTAGAGCTTTACACCGAAAGGCGCGGAAAGAGCGATCTGCAAGGGGCGGCTAAAGTATATACAGTCTGCCTTATCACGGCAGTGGTGACAGGGCTTATTTTACTGCTGCTAGGTCACCTGTTCACCCGAAAAATCGGTAATCTTCTTTGCCCCGGACTGATCCTTGGGGAAGAGCTTCTTTCCTATATCCACATACTGCTCTTCTCAATGCCTGTGCTTATTACTGTCTCGGTCATACTGTACTTTCTTACCGCCGCCGGCAGTCCGAAGCTTTCAATGGGACTCAATGTTTTCGCAAACATTTTGAATCTTCTCCTTGACTATGTATATATTCGCCTTTTCCATACAGGGGTTTCCGGAGCTGCCCTTGCAACCCTTACTTCATATACTCTTGCGGGGCTTTTGCTATTGATATTAAAAAAGAACTATGATCTTCCGCTCAGCCCTCTTTCTCCAAAAGATTTTTCCTGCCTGAAAATGATCTTTAAGGGCGGTATTGCCAATTCTCTTTCGCAGATAAGCTTTACCGTTAAATACGCCTTTTGTAATGGGCTGGCAGTATCTCTTGGAGGAAGCTGTGCACTTGTTTCCATGTCCCTCTGTATGCAGACAGTATCAATTATATCCATCATTGTTGTCGGAGCTTCAGATACGATCCGCCCCTTTATCGCACTGCTTCGTACCCAGCACGATTATCAGGGAACAGGATATATACTCAAAAAAACTCTTCGTATCGTATGGATATCTTCGGCGGTCTTTGTCCTCTTTTTGGAATTGTTCCCGGGTATTATTACTACCATGTATAAGGCCACAAGTCCGGAGATAATAGCGGTTGCATATCCGGCTATCAGAATCGTTGGAATCTGCTTCCTCTTTAGATCGGTCTGCATAATTTTTATGAATTATACCACCATACTGGGCATCACTGCATATTCAATTTATATCAGTCTCTTCGACGGTTTTGTGGGCATTGTTACCATCGGGCTTGTGTTAAGCCGTCTTTTTTGTCTCATGGGACTGTGGATGACCTATCCTGTAGATGCGATTTTACTGTTTTGCTCCATTATATGTATCAATGTCATACTGTGTAAAAAGAATCCTGACCGCTATAGAGGCTTTCTTCTTTTGGAGAAGGAAGAAGCCGGTGTCAAAATACTTGATCTGGCGATAGATGAATATGAAAAAAGCGCCGTCTATATTTCCGAAAAGGCAGAGGCTTTTTGTGAGGAGAATGGGGTTTCGAAAAGACTTTCTGTGAAAATAGGACTGATCGCAGAAGAAATGGCCATCTATATCAAGGGTCATATAAAGAGTCGTGATCTCCTGAATATGCTGCTCCAGAAAAAGGAAGATAAAATATGGCTCTATTTCAGAAGCATCGGGGAAGCATATGATCTGTCATCATTTACGGAAAAGGATATTCCAGAAAACTATCAGATG
>JAILBX010000046.1 GCA_024680675.1 Lachnospiraceae bacterium
CCTCGCAAATTTCTTCGCAATTTGCTCGTTATAAATCAGATTGCTTCGCAATCCCGCAGGTACCGGGCTTGAACCCGGCACCTGCGAAAAGCTTCTCCCACCACCTGAAGGTGGTGGGTTATCTTTTTGATTTATATATCACTTAGCTTTTCCTTATCCATGTAACAGGATAGAAATCCCGGCAAAAGGATTCCAAGTTGATATGATAGCATAAATCTTTCTATTATGCTATATAAAGGATTTCCAATATTTATCCTAAATTTACTGAAAATAAGGTCACAATATGATATATTTCATCTTGTAGGCCATGGAAAGACAAATATGAGGACTTTAATATGATATCAAAACACCTTTCAATCGGAATACTGGCTCATGTGGACGCCGGTAAGACAACCCTTTCAGAGGCTCTGCTCTATTTATGCGGGGCTATCCGCAAGGCAGGCAGGGTTGACCATAAGGACGCCTTTTTAGACAGCAATCTATTGGAAAGAGAAAGAGGCATAACTATTTTTTCCAAGCAGGCAAAGCTTAGAATAGGGGATTTTGATATCACTTTACTTGATACACCCGGTCACAGTGACTTTTCTCCGGAAATGGAGCGTACCCTCCAGGTTCTTGATTATGCAATACTTGTAATAAACGGCATGGACGGGGTAACAGGTCAGACACAGATACTGTGGAGACTCCTTAAAAACTATAAAATACCCTGCTTTATTTTTGTAAATAAGATGGATCAGGCAGGAGTTGATAAGGAAAGCCTTATGGAGGAGCTTAAAAAGAGGCTTGAAAGCAATATTACAGACCTTAGCCAGGGACTTTATCATGAGGAGGTGGCCGAGGAGCTTGCCATGTGTGATGAAAAGCTCTTAAACGCCTATCTTGAGGGTAATCCCCCCTCCCTTAGCCAGATAAGAGAGCTTCTTTTAAAGAGACAGTTTTTTCCCTGCCTTTTTGGTTCTGCCCTTAAGATGGAGGGTATAGAGGAGTTTATTGCTGCTTTAAAGGAGCTTTTAGAGGAAAAAAGCTACCCTGATGAGGCCGGAGCCAAGGTATTTAAAATTTCCAGGGATCCTTCAGGGATAAGGTTAAGCTTTGTAAAAGTAAGCGGAGGAAGCCTTAAGGTAAGAAGCGAGATCTCCTACAAGAAGGATGAGGAGCTTTACAATGAGAAAATAGATCAGATAAGGGTATATTCAGGTGACAAATATGAGGCCGTCAGTGAGGCTATGGCAGGAGAGGTGGTGGCTCTTACAGGTCTGAGCCATACCGCATCGGGCCAGGGGCTTTTAAAGGATACTTCCAAAGGCCTTGAGCTTATGCAGCCTATATTGAGCTGCAGCGTCATTCTTCCCGAGGGCAGCGATAAGGGAAAGGCCTTTAAGGATCTTAAGCTTTTAGAGGAGGAGGAGCCTATGCTCAAGGTCTCCTCAGATGAAAAAAGCGGTGATATCAATATAAGGGTTATGGGCAGGGTTCAGGAGGAGGTACTTAAGCGTATCATTAAGGACCGGTTTGGAATAGATGCGGGACTATCTCCCGGCCGGATCCTATATAAGGAAAGCATAAAAAATACCGTGGAGGGTGTCGGGCACTTTGAACCCTTAAGACATTATGCGGAGGTTCATCTTAAATTAGAGCCCGGTGAGCCGGGAAGCGGAGTTACAATATTAAGTAACTGTCCGGTTGATATTCTTGATAAGAACTGGCAGAGACTTATCCTTACCCATATAGGTGAAAAGAAGCATGCAGGGGTACTTACGGGGTCAGAGATCACGGATATAAAGATAAGCCTGATCGCCGGAAGAGCCCATGAGAAGCATACTGAAGGGGGAGATTTCAGGCAGGCTACCTACAGAGCCATAAGACAGGGCCTTATGCAGGCTGAAAGCCTTCTTTTAGAGCCTGTTTACAAGTTCAGGATAGAGCTTCCTTCAGGCCATTTGGGAAGGGCGATAAGCGATATCAATAAAATGTACGGGGATTCTACTGTTACCGAAAATAAAGAAGGAAGAGCCGTATTGGAGGGAAAGGTTCCCGCATCGGAGTTTGGGGACTATGGAAGGGAGCTTTCCGCCTACACCTCGGGCAGCGGGATAATATCCCTTTCCCTTGCAGGCTATGAGCCCTGCCATGATCCTGAAAGGGTCATTGAGGAATATGCCTATGATCCCGAGGCCGATGTGGCAAACCCTTCTTCATCGGTCTTTTGTTCCCATGGATCAGGCTTTATAGTTCCCTGGGATATGGTGAGGGAATATATGCATGTGAACACTGATTTTGAAGCCCGCTATGGGGATACAGTGGATACAGACCTTAGCGAATATGAGCTGAAGGCCTTTAAGGCTTCGGAAATTAGGGCTAAGGAGGAGCCTAAGGCAAGAGATTACAAGGCTGAGGAGAATGAGTTAAAGGCTATATTTGAAAAGACCTATGGTCCTGTGAAGGAGAGGGATTACAATGATGATCCCACAAAATATGTTAAAAAGGTAAATACTGAGCCTGTATATAAGGGAAGCAATAAATACAGCGGCGATGAATACCTTCTTGTGGACGGATACAACATAATCCATGCCTCAAAGGAGCTTGGAGAGCTGGCAGGCAGGGATCTGAAGGCTGCAAGAGACAGGCTTATGGATATCTTAGTGGATTTTCAGGGCTATCGTAAGGAAATAGTCATCCTTATCTTTGACGCGTATATGGTTTCAGGGGGCAAGGAAAGGGTTTTTAACTACCAGAACATAGATGTGGTCTTTACCAGGGAGGCGGAAACCGCGGATCAGTACATTGAAAGGACCACCCATGAAAAGAGCAAAAAAAACAAGGTCACCGTGGCAAGCAGCGACCTTGTGGAACAGGTTATCATTATGGGAGCCGGGGCAATAAGAATGTCCGCAGCCGATTTTTGGAATGAGATCAAATTAACCAGGGAGAGGGTCAATGAGCATATCAGAGCCTCCTCCTCTTCAGGTAAAAGGATAGGAAACACCATAGGGGAAAATATGCCTACCTTACCTCCACTTTGATCTTTAAAATGGCAGGCCCCACATTTACGGCCTGATCCTTGTAGCTTATCTTAAATTTAAGGTCATAGCTTCCGGTCTTCTTTATGGTATCATTGACTTTAAGGCTTCCCCTGAAGCAGTGGGGGTCACTGTTATCGGATGAAGGGGTGTAGGTAAAGAAGCTGCTGTTGCTGTCTTCGTTTAACCATACCTTGTCTATGGCAGTGTCATTGTCACCTATCCCCAGGCTCTTTACCGTAAAGCTTCTTTTTGAGCCGTCAAGGACCAGGGTCAGGCTTCCTGTCTCTGTATAGGTCTTCTTAGGCGACTGGCCAGGGGTGACCTTAACCTCCTTACTTATATTCAGTCCGTTATCCAAAAGCATATTGAAGGTAAGAGTATAGGCCTTAGAGCTTTCTATGGCAGCCAGGCTTTTGGCCTTAAGCTCTATAAGTCCCGTATCGGCCTCTGAAAGCCTTCCGTCTGACAGCCTGCCTCCCTTTTCTATCAAAGAAGCTTCAAATAAGTCCTTATCTTCTCCCTCCAGGGAAAGAGACTCTATGGATCCTGCGTTTAAGCCCTTATTAAGCTTAGGACTATAGAGGATAAAGCTTTTATCCCTGTCAAGAAGGTTTATCTTCCCCTTCTGAGAGAGCTTTAAGAGGGAAGAGCCTTCCTTATCTATTATCTTAAGACTTAGCCTGAGGGGCTCTGTCTTTATCTCTTCTTCTCCCTCTCCTGCTATTATGGCGGAAACAGTAAACTTATAGCTGCCTGTTTTCACAAGCTCTGATCCCTCAGGGCTTAAGGCTATGGTAAAGGCATCCTCTGCCTTATCCAGCTTTAGATAAGCGTTGTCAAGAAGCTCCTTTGATTTACTGTTTATGCCAATAAAGTCATAGGCCTTTATCTCCAGGTCACTGCCTGTTATATAAGCAGGAAGAGTAAGGGGTCCAATTGAAGGATCAAGGGCCTTGTTAAGGATAATATTGTTATTTTCAAGGCTTAAGCCCGGAGTTTTTTCTCTTGTAAGTGAAGCATTTAAAGTAAGAGGAGCTCTGAAGCTTTCGGAATCAAGGGTAAAGCTCTTTGACCCTTCCTTAAGATCCTCCTTTGCTATGAGCCTTATCCCTCTTTTATCCTCAGTAAAGGAGGCGGTAAGGGCCTCATCCTCTGCCTTTACCGTAATATCATCCGGCAGCTCCTTATCATAAGCTATCCTTAGAAGGGCTTCGTCCTTTCCTTCATATATAACAGCCTTTTCTGCCTTAATGACAGGCTTTTTATCCTCAGTTGACAGGGATATGTCATAATCTATGGGATAGTAGCCCTCCATTAAAAGGGTCAGCTTAGACTTTTTATCTATCTGCCTGTAATTTTCAGCAGTTATATCCACAGGAGAAAGGGTTACAAGCCCCGTATCCGGATCCGTTTTTATGACATCAAAGTAGGGCTTTCCAGCTTCAGTAAAGGCCTGCTTTTTCTCTTCATTAAGCTTAACCGACTCAAGCTTTGCAGGGGCGCTTATCAATAATTCCGCCTCTGATCCTGAGCTTTTAGCAGTATAGAAAAGGTTTGAGCTCTTAATAGAGCTTATCCTGACGGAGGGCTTTGTTACCGTTGCCAGGGCCTTGAACTTCTTTATTGTTACCTTTGAATCAGAAGTAGCTATCTCCATGCTAAGCTTTTGGGTCAGCTTTTTATTTGCTTCCTTAAGCTTTTCCCTTCCTTCCTCCGTAAGGGTCAAAAACCACTCTCCCTCAGCCTCGGTAACCTCAAAATACTCACTCTTTTCCCCATCCAGTAAGAGATTTACCGAGTTTATCTTTTTATTGTTCTGGGGCAGAAGACCTATGGGAGCCCCCTCTTTTTTCCATATATTTACCTCCCCGCTGCTCTTTTCCAGTATGGGGGCTGTATCAAGATAGCTTACCTTGAGGGTCTTACTTGCGGTATTTATCCACTTTTCATTTTTTTCAAAGCCAAGCTTAAGATTTACATTTCCTACTGTGTTTTCGGTAAAGACAGCTCCTTCTTCTCCTCCTACAGAGACAAGCCAGCTAAAGCCCTCTTCTTTTTCTATATTTTTTACGATCACAGGACTTGTTTTGTCCTTCAAAGTCCCCTTAGCCTCGGCTTTTAAGCTTAAGCCCGTTTCATTTAAAAGATCAGACGGTGAATATCCCTTTATTTCAGTAAAAGCACGAAGAATGGCATCCCTGCCCTCCTGTATCACATCCACAGGCTTTACATATTCAAGCCCCTCTATGCTGTTTGTCACATCCTCTATCTTAAACTTTGAAAATTCCGTTATATGGACCGGAAGCTCCACAGTATTTTCTATGCCCGAACCCTTTTTGTATACCGCTCTAAAGTACTGAATGGGCTGATCATCCAGGGCCTTAAGCTCAGTATCCGGAGACTGCCAGGCTATGGAAACTCCGCCCGGAAGGTCAAGACCCTCTAAGGAAACTCCGGAAAGCTTTTTATCGTAATTTATCACGGCATAAAGCTTTGCAGTGTCGTGAAGGGCGTCGATCTTTGCCTGCTCCTCCCTGGAAAGAGGGTTATCGGATATAGTCATGTCAGTATAGACGGGAATCTTAAATACAAAGGCATTGTTTATTGCTCCCGAACCTGAATATTCGTTAAAGGTCGTAACTGATTCGGTGTAGGGAGCCATTATATTCTGCATATACTGGTGGGTGTATCTTGAGTAATAAGAGGAGCCCACCACATTAAACTTCTGAAGGAAGAGGGTATCCTGACCCTTTTGAATAAAGTTTTTGGCAATAAAGGCCGCGCCTCCGTAGAGGGACTTGTATCTGCTGTCCCAGCCCTTCTCCTTGGCGTATTTTAAGCCGTTAAGGATGACAGCCGAGCTGGTGGAGCCGGTGGCGTTAATATTAAAGTAGTTATAGTAACCCTCGTAGCCGCTGTAGGTTCCTGAAATAAGAGGTGATGTGCCGGCTGAGCCCTGCTCCTGCCTTATTCTTGAAGCCAGGTGGTAGGGACTTACGCTATGAGCCTTTCCTATCTCCATAAAGGCCTGTGCATAGCTTCTTTCAGAATCAAGACTTCCTGCCATAAAGGTATTGTTAAGTATGGCCTGAACACCCTTTTCGTTATGGTAGCTTGAATTAAAGCCCAGCTGTTCAAACTGGAAGATATGCTTTTCATCTATGAAATTAACCGGATTCATATAGTAGACAAGGGCAGCCCTTGAGGCCACATACCAGCCGGACTGGGCCGTAGCCTTAAGCTTATATTCATCGGGAGCGGTTTTGTATATCCAGCTTTTGGAATCGGAAAACTCGCCGTTTACGGCATCTTCAAAGCTTACTCCCGTGTTTTGGGGAATAAATACCCAGTAGGGATGCTTCTCTAAAAGAGAAAGAAGCTTTGGTCTGTAAATATCAGGGAAGGAGTAAACAGATTCTTTGGCAATATTTGAAAGGTTAGAGTCTGTGCTTTCAAGGGATTCTCCTCCCCCAAGGGAGCTGTCCCACTCCAAAAACTCCTCATCTACACAGAGAAATTTATCTTTTTCAACATAGCCCTTTGCCACGTAATTTTCAGAATAGGTGGTTACATAGAACCAGTAAAGGCCCTCATTATATATGGCTTTATTTAAGTAAATGGTGGTACCAAAGGCTGCCTTTGCAGCTATCTCTGCAGAAGATGAGGGCTCACTTCTTAAGATGGCTCCTTCACTTAAGTGCAGTACGGCAAGAACAGGCTTTGACTTTAAAGCCCTGTTCAGGCTGCTTAAGGGATCAGAGCTGTCCTCAGGGGCTTCCTCTTTAGGCTGATCCTGCTCCTTTGTATCCTGATCAGAGGATCCCTCTTCTTTATCAGCAGCTTCTTCCGTAAGGGGATCCTCTTCCACAAAGGGATCATCCTCCAGATAGAGCTCTGCTGCCGTTTCATCAAAGGGCTGATCATAGCCTATGGCGGGCTGGTCTGAATTCTCATCCTCCTGCATAGACTGATAATCTAAGAGGTCTTCCTCTGAAACCCTGGGCTGATCGACTTCTTCATCCTCTGTCTTATTCTGACTATCCTCTTCTGCATAATGGGCGCTAAGGCTTCCTGTCTTATCTGAAAGAGCATCTATCTCCTTTGAAAGGGCATCCACCCTGTCTGAAAGACTTTCACTCTTATCAGCTTCCTTTTCAGAAGCTGATCCCTGAGAGGCGTCATTTTGGGTCTTAACTTCCTTATCAGTATCTACTGCATAAATATTTAGGCTAAAGGCAGGCATGATCATAGACATTATTAAAAATGCCGCCAAAAATCTTTTAAACTTTTTCATAATTCTCCACTGTTTTTCCTGTATATTTATTTTTTCCTGTATTCAAAACACATAAGAGTCAGATCATCAAACTGCTCTGCGTCATTAACAAAGTTGTTTATATCATTCTTTACAACTTCAACTGTATTCCTTGTGGAGCTGTTAGAGGTTTTGTTAAGTGCATTAAGAAGTCTTTTCATCCCATACATTTCATTTTCACTGTTCGTGGCTTCGGGAGCTCCGTCGGTGTATAGGAAAAGCTTTTCTCCGGGCTTCATATTTATAACATCCTCTGTATAGGTGCTGCCTTCAAGGCCTCCTATCACTACTCCATGCTTTGTTTTGTAGAATTCAAAATGTCCGTTTTTATCGCTTAAGGCAGGATATTCGTGTCCTGCATTTGCCATTTTCATGACCCCGCTTGAGATCTCCAATATCCCTAACCAGACAGTAACAAACATTTCATTCTTATTGTTTGAGCATATGGCATCATTGGTATTTTTAAGTATCTCCCCGGGATTTTTCCCCAACATGGCATTGTTTGCTATTATTATCATTGAAGCCATCATAAAGAGAGCAGCGGGTATTCCTTTACCGGAAACGTCTGCAATGAAGAGACAAAGATGATCCTCGTCAATAAGGAAATAGTCGTAAAAATCTCCTCCTACCTCCCTGGCGGGATGCATAAAGGCATATATATCAAACTCTGATCTGTCGGGAAAGGCGGGATAGACATTGGGCAGCATATTTAACTGAATACGGGTGGCAAGACTTAGCTCCATCCTTATCCTTTCCTTCTCGGCAGTTATATTTGTAAGGCTTTTCTCATAGTCCACCAGATCCTTTTCCATATCCTTCATGGCAATGCTCAAATTTTCTATCTCATCATTTGTATTAATGGATAAGCTGGAAAAATGATCAGTCTTTTCATTTCCCTCTTTTTTATCCCTGGCATACTTCTTTGCGGCATCTGCTATGTCATTTATGGGAGTTACCACCGTTTTCTTAAAATGAAGAAGGACCAGGATCGAAAAAACCATGGTCATAATAAAGGTGGCAACAAAATAAGGACCTAAAAAGAATCTCAGGCTGTGTCTTATATTTGCCATAGACACATCACAGAGGACAAAGGCCTTAATATCACCGTTTTTTCCATATATAGGGGTACCGCTTGTACATATGATATCACCGGCCTCTGTTTTTCCTATATGGTAAACAAGATCACTTCCGTCCCGGTTAAGAAACCTTTCAAGTTCCTTCCGGGGAACCTTTTCCCAATTACCGGGCAGAAGAGCCCCGGTTTCATACTCAGGCACCGCAAAGAAAACAAGATTTCCGGTTTTTTCATCATACATAGCAAGATAAATCGCATCGATATCACTGGAATTACTGAAATCCGTAAGAACCCTTAAGATAAGATCATAATTTCCTTTTTTGATTATACCAGCGAAACGTTCATCATATTCTTTTTTTCCTCTTTGCTCAAGCTCTTCTTTGGTCTGAGCACTGTAGATCTCCATTACATCATCTGCAAGAAGCTCCACATCCGCAACCTTGTCAAGAACCGCAACCGCACTTCTTGTAAGGTTTGAGGATTCAACTATATAATGCCTTATGATGGCATAGGTATAGAGACCAAGCCCCACTACCAGACCCACAAAGCCCAGGGCTATTGAGCCTGTAAGCATTATCCTGAATACCCTTGAAGAAAGGGAATGATGCTTTCTAAATAATATATTTTTTGACATTTTTACCCCATATTTCTTTCTTACAGGGCCCTCTTCCCTGTAAATACACTAATTTAAAAGATTGCCTATACCCTCAAGGCTCTGATCCACTATACCGTCTATTCCGTTATTTATCGCTTCATCCAGACTTTCACTTATGGCATCCTGAATGGCTGACTGAATACTTTCCGAAAGAAGAGACTCCAGATCTGTACTCATACTCTCAAATACAGTAAGAACCGTTTCCTCTATAAAGTCATTTAAAATAACTTCTATATTTAACAAAAGGACTATGGCAAGAATAATAGTCAAGAGAATAGATATCAAAGATATAACTATAGCCGATATAGCAAAGCCTCTTCCATAATACCTTTTTTTTACAACTATGATCCCAAAAACCATAGCTGCAATGGCAAAGCCCAGGCCTATCACAAAGGCTGATGTAAAAAAACCTATAACAGAGAATATAAGAGCACTGACGGCGATGGCTACATCCTTCTCCTCCTGTCCATCAGGATTTCTTTCGGGATTTCTATAGCCCTTTTCGGAG
>JAILBX010000183.1 GCA_024680675.1 Lachnospiraceae bacterium
GACTAATGCGAAGTATGCTTGCCCGAGAGTGCGTATCTGAAAACGCAGGCGTAGCGGGCTACGCTGAGGATTTCAGATGCGTGCTATCGGGATAAGCAGGCAAGCATTTGGTCCAGGTATTTAAGAATCGTTATACTAGGATCCGGATGTTAAGCATTGAATTATAATGAAAGAAGGTAAAAAAATGTATGATCCAAAATCAATGAGGGCAGAGGATTTTATTGATGATCAGGAGATCCTTGACTCATTAAAATTCGCAGATGAAAATAAGGATAATGAAGAGCTTATAGATTCTATCCTTAATAAGGCAAGAGAGTATAAGGGTCTGTCTCACAGGGAGGCTTCCCTGCTTTTAGCCTGCGATATTGAAGAAAAGAATGAGGAGATCTTTAAGCTGGCAAAGGAGATAAAGAAGGAATTTTACGGAAACAGGATCGTACTCTTTGCACCCCTGTATCTTTCGAATTATTGTATAAACGGCTGTGTTTACTGTCCCTATCACGGAATAAACAAGACTATTCCGAGAAAGAAACTGACTCAGGAGGAGATAAAGGCCGAGGTTATAGCTCTTCAGGATATGGGTCATAAGAGACTGGCCATAGAGTCCGGTGAGGATCCTATTAACAATCCCATTGAATATATTTTGGAAAGTATAGATACCATATATTCCATAAAGCATAAAAACGGAGCCATAAGAAGAGTCAATGTGAATATTGCGGCTACAAGTGTTGAAAACTATAAAAGACTTCATGAAGCCGGGATAGGGACCTACATCCTTTTTCAGGAGACCTACCATAAGAAGGCATACAAAGAGCTGCATCCCACCGGGCCCAAAAGCGATTATGCCTATCATACCGAGGCCATGGACAGAGCCATGGAAGGGGGTATTGATGATGTAGGACTTGGAGTACTCTTCGGGCTGGATAAATACAGGTATGAATTTGCGGGACTGCTTATGCATGCCGAGCATTTAGAAGCAGTTTTCGGAGTTGGTCCCCATACTATTTCGGTGCCGAGAATATGTCCGGCGGAGGATGTGGATGTAAAGTCATTTTCAAATGCCATTGATGATGATATATTTGCAAAGCTTACGGCCTGCATAAGGATAGCTGTTCCCTATACGGGGATGATTGTTTCAACAAGAGAATCACAAAAATCCAGAGAGCGGGTATTAAACCTTGGGATCTCCCAGATATCAGGAGGTTCGAGAACCTCTGTGGGAGGCTATACAAAGGAGATAAGGCCTAAGGATACGGTTCAGTTTGACGTTTCCGATACAAGATCCTTAGACGAGGTAATAAGCTGGCTTATGGATATGGACTATATTCCTTCCTTCTGTACAGCCTGCTACAGGGAGGGAAGAACAGGTGACCGCTTTATGTCCCTTTGCAAATCAAGACAGATCCAAAACTGCTGTCTGCCAAATGCTCTTATGACCCTTGAGGAATATCTTATGGACTATGCCACAGATAAGACAAGGGAAAAGGGAGAGAGACTGATAGTTGAAAATATGAAGGATATAACCAATCCGAGGGTACTTGATATCCTTAAGGACAATCTTGAAAAAATAAGATCCGGAAGGGGAAGGGATTTCAGGTTTTAGTTTTTTTAAGGATCAAGAAGGAGTTTAATTATGAGCTTAAATGATACGCCTTCGGGAGAAAGACTGCATATTTCCTTTTTTGGCTGTATAAATTCCGGAAAATCAAGTCTTATAAATGCCTTTACAGGTCAGGAAGTATCTATTGTAGATGAAAAAGAAGGAACTACCACCGATCCGGTATCAAAGGCTATGGAGCTCCTTCCTCTGGGGCCGGTTGTGATAGCGGATACCCCGGGTATAGATGACAGGGGTGAGCTTGGAGAGAAGAGGATAAAAAGGAGCCTTGAGATCTTAAGAAGGACTGACCTGGCTGTTCTTGTGATCGATTCAAAAAGAGGGATAAGACAGGGGGACAGGGAGCTTATAGGGCTTTTTTCTGAAAAAAAGATCCCCTGCCTCCTGGCTTATAATAAGGCAGATCTTTTGTCCATAAAGGAAAGGGAAGAGCTTTTAAACAGAGAGGATGAGCTTAAAGAGCTTAAGGACATAAAAAAAGTAGCGGTATCTGCCTTAAAGGGCTGGGATATAGACGCCCTTAAGGAGTCATGCATCACTCTGGCAGGGAGTAGGGAAAGAGAAAAAAGCATTATCGGGGATCTGATTTCAAAAAATGACAGGATAGTGCTGGTATGTCCCATTGATGCTTCGGCTCCAAAGGGGAGACTTATACTGCCCCAGCAGCAGGTCATAAGGGATGCTCTCGATAATGGAGCCATACCTCTTATCTGCAGGGAATGGGAGCTTGAAAAAGCGCTTTCTTCCTTAAAGGAGCCTCCGGCTATGGTGATTACGGACTCACAGGCTTTTGAAATGGTTGCCTCTATTGTCCCAAAAGAAGTACCCTTAAGCTCCTTTTCGATCCTAATGGCAAGATATAAGGGGAATCTTAAAGCCTCCCTTGAAGGAGCTGAAAAGCTTGATGAAATAAAGGAAGGGGACACTATACTTATAAGCGAGGGCTGCAGCCATCACAGACAGTGCGGAGATATAGGATCAGTAAAGCTGCCGGCCATGATTGAAAGATACAGGGGGATAAAGCCAAAGATAGAGCTTTCCTCGGGAAAGGATTTTCCTCTGGATAAAAAGGATTATTCTCTCATAATCCACTGCGGAGCCTGTATGTTAAATGAGGCAGAGGCAAGGGGAAGATACAGAGAGGCAAGGGAAAAAAATATCCCCATCACAAACTACGGCATTGCCATAGCTTATATGAAGGGGATATTTAAAAGATCTGTCAAACTCTTTCCGGAGCTTTATCCGGAAAATCAACTTAAATGAGGGGGGAGCAGTAAAAGGAGCTCAGTCCTCCTCCCGATTGTTATATTTTTCAAGTATCTTTGTCATTTTGGCAGTAGGAGTATGTATGATGGATAAGGGCATATCATGATTTGAGAAATCTATTATGGATGCCAGGAATTTACTCATATCTGCCTCTATATAATAGGGACGTTTTGAAAGCTCTTCTATGTGATAGGTAAGATTTGTGGTTATGATCTTATCAAAGTAGCACTTTTCATAGGCCTCATCAAAGGCAGAGAGCCCGTCGGTAAATAGGCCGAAGGTTGTACAGATAAAGACACGCTTTGCATTCATTTCTCTCAGCTGTCTTGCTGTGTCTATCATACTGCCTCCGGAGGATATCATATCATCTATAATGATAACATCCTTTCCGTCTATTTCATCACCTAAAAATTCATGGGCTATTATGGGATTTTTACCGTTCACTATCCTGCTGTAATCCCTTCTCTTGTAGAACATACCCGTATTGACCCCAAGAACCCCTGCAAAATAAACAGCCCGATCCAGAGCACCCTCATCCGGGGAGATAACGACCAGATGATCCTTGTCTATTACCAGTCCCTTTTCATAGTGGATCAAAGATTTGATAAACTGGTAGGGGGGAAGGAAATTATCAAAGCCCTTTAAGGGAGCGGAGTTCTGAACTCTGGGATCATGGGCGTCAAAGGTTATTATGTTGCTGACACCCATATGATTCAGCTCTTCTATAGCCAGGGCACAATCCAGGGACTCTCTGTAATGTCTTTTGTGCTGTCTGCTCTCATAGAGAAAAGGCATAACAACGGTCACCCTGTGAGCCTTGCCTGCTATTGCCGCAATGATCCTCTTTATATCCTGATATATATCATCAGGGGACATATGATTTTCAAAACCGTTTATTTTATAAGTAAGGGAATGATTTGTAACATCAGCTATGATAAATATATCTTTACCACGTATGGATTCATTAAGAGTGGCTTTGCCTTCCCCTGACCCAAAACGGGAACAGTCAAAATCCACCAGAAAGCTTTCAGGCTCGTAATCAAGAAATATGGGTGAGTCTCTGTATTGGGTATTTGTTACCTTTCTGTAATCCTTAAGATGCTGGTTTACAAGCTCTCCCAAAGCATGGCTGCTCTCATGGCAGATTATCCTTAAAGGAGCTACAGGCATCATGGAATCCAAGAGTTCATTATTGTCAGGTATTTCAGCAGTAGACATATATAGTCTCCAATCTTTTTTGATCAAATCCTTTGTTTTTAAGATACATTTTTTCTTATGGAAAATCAAGACCATCTTAATCAAGGAGGGTCAATTGTGAGATATCAGGATCTGCGGAAAGAGAATAATTGGTATAATAAACCACAAAGCCGGGTTTTGCCCCTGCCGGTTTTTTAACCTGTTTCTTTTCAACGTAATCTATTTCCACCTTGCTCTGTTCTCTGGCCTTTGAGTAGTAGGCAGCAAGAGAGCCTGCTTCTTCAAATAAGCGGTCGGGCAGTTGATCAATAGTCTTTCCCTCTGTTTTTACAATCACATGGGAGCCGGGAAATTTTTTTGAATGAAACCAAAGGTCATTACCGCTTGCAAAATTAAAGGTAAGCTCATCATTCTGATAGTTGTTCTTTCCCACATACATATGGTAGTTATCTGAGCTTAAGTAGTGAAGGGGCTTGCTTGTGACCTTTTTTTTCTTCTTGTTAAAGGAATGCTTTTTAATATAACCGGCCTCTGTCATTTCATCTTTTATTTCGCTAAGATCCTCCTCAAGAACAGCCATATCTATATTTGCGGAAACGGACTGAAGGTGTTTTAACTCATCCTCGGTTTCCTTTACCTGAACAAGAAGAGCTTCCTTTGTACGCTTAAGTTTATTGTAACGGCTAAAATATTTTTTTGCATTTTCAAGAACAGGTATAGTGGCATCAAGGGGTATAAGGATATTTTCATTTGTATGATAATCTATGGCAGAAAGCTCCTTTGAGCCCTCGGGAAGAGAGTAGCCATAGGTGTTTATAAGCTCACCCCAGATCTTATACTTGTCCATTTTTCCGGTATCCTTAAGCTGCTTTTTCTGAAGATCAAGCTTTTTTGAACTTCTTTCTATATGCAGGGAAACTATTCGCCTGAGATCAGCGGATTTCTGTCTCATTCTGGTATGGAGAGCCTTTTCCTTATAATAGCGGTAAAGGACTTCTGACACTGAGGGGTAATAGACCACATTGAGCTCAGAATACATGGAAGGCTCCAAAACAAAGTACTCCACAGGATCCTTTCCCTTGTAAACTATGCAGGGTCTGTAGCTGCCCTTTTTTATATTTTCCATAAGCTCATTAAAAAGCTCATAGAATTTTTTTATCTGAGACTTTGAAAGCTCCTTTGCAGGTAGAAGAGGATCAAGACCCAGACGAAATACAAGCTCTTCATTCATAAGAGGGGAAAAGCCCGTGAAAGTCAGATAGAGTACCTTGGAAAGGGGCTCGGATCTTTTCTCCAATGCAGACTTAAAATCCTGAAAGCTTAAGGATAAGGGGTCTGATTTGTCCATGGTATTGACGATAAAATAATCTCTTGCGGGCAGTACTTCTCTGACTGAGCTTACAAGTGATGATACATGCTTAACAGCATCTATTATCATATCATTTTCATCGGTAAATATTATATTGCTGTGTTTGCCCATAAGCTCTATGATAAGGGATTTTCTCTTAAGATCCCCCATTTCATCAAGATGCTCTATATCAAGGCGTATTATCCTTTCAAGGGAGGGCTGGCTGATGGAGACTATCCTGCCGTTGCTTAAATGTTTTCTTAAAAGCATGCAAAAGCCCGGAGCCGTCATGGGAGATGGTTTATTTTCTTCTGTCAGGTAGACCAGGGGAAGAGAGGGATTTGCGCTTATGAGAAGACGAAGCTGTCCGAAGCTGCCCTTTAAGGTCAGAAGAAGCTCGTCCGGTTCAGGCTGGGATATCTTATATATTCTGGCTGAAAGCAGTCTGTCATTCAGCTCTTTTACTATGCAGGATACAGTAATTCCGTCGAAGGCCATTTTATTCTCCTTATATCGTTTTCAGGTATCAGATTTAATCTTAACAATGATTTAAACTATTGTCTATGGATTATTTTTGAGATATACTGTTTAAGAAACCCCTTAAAGGGATTTTTTTGGACCTTATTGTGGTCAGGAGGATAAAATGAAGTCTAAATTAACTTATGAATGGATATTGTTTATTGTTTATATTGGGCTCTTTGCAGTATTTGTATATCTTAATTTTCTCAAGGGAAATCCTCTGGATATGTCCAATCTGATAGTTAACGGGGCTCTCTTTTTGATAGTGGCAATTATTTATATGAGCTGTCTTACGGGTTCCTTTATCCCCTTAAACCGTATGGTATACGATCTTAAAAGGGTGGCTGAGAAGATCCGTCAGGATGCCATGAATTCCCATGAGTTTCTTTGGGAGCAGTATGGAGACAGCCCCCAGCCTCTTTTCAATGAGAAGATCCTCTGGAATCAGTTTTCGGATTATAAGTATGAGCTTAACAGGATCGCCAATTCCAAAAATGCCTATTATAAATGCGATATAGAGGATTACATAAATTCAGATCTCTTAGACTCAACCGTTCACAGAAATATGCTGAATCAGGTCCCGGGAGTCATGACCGGTCTTGGAATACTTGGTACCTTCATCGGACTGTCTCTTGGTCTTGAGAATTTCAGTACAGGGACTACTGCGGAAATAACAAACAGCATATCACCTCTTATGGAGGGTATCAAGGTGGCTTTTCACACCTCTATATACGGAATGATCTTTTCCCTGACCTTCAATTATGTATTCAAGAGGAAGCTGGATGAGGCTGAAAGCGCAGTTACTGCCTTCCTTGTCAACTATAAAAAATATGTGCTTCCCGATACCACAACTGATGGAATAAATAAGCTTATGGAGCTGCAGGAGGTTCAGACAAAGGCAATAAACTCCCTGTCCATGACTGTTGCCCACCAGCTTTCACAGGGACTTGAGGAATTCTTGAATCCTCAGTTTGATCGCTTTGACCAGACTATAACAAAATTCGGAATGATGCAGACAAAGAACCAGCTGGATGCTCTGAGCGTGGTGGTAAACAGCTTTTTAGATGAGATGAACAAGTCTATGAACAATTCCTTTTTGGCTCTTTCCGACACTATTTCAAGGGCCTATGAGCTTCAGGAGAAAAACGCAGCACAGCTTGAGACTGTACTTGATAAAACAGGGGGAACGGCATTAAAGCTGGAAGAGATAGACAAGAGTGCCTCCGGTATTCTTAACTCCTTTGAGTCCTATACCAAGGATGTGGCGGGTATCCAGGGACAGATAGGAGGCTCCATTGAGGAGATAAATAAGGTTATGTCCCTTATGGCGGAGAATACTCTTGCAAATGAGAATCTCATCAATGAACAGAAAAGCTGTCTTAAGGATATACTTGAGTACAGGAAGGCTCTTGAGGCTTCCTCAGCTAATCTTAATGAGCAGCTTAAGGCCTATCATGATCTTATGAGTGATATGAAGGAGCTTACAATGAAGACTCCTGAAAGTGTGGATGAGACCTTTAAGATAATAGATAAGAATCTTGTAAGTGTGGAAACCCACTTCAGAGATACCATTGAACAGATTCAGGATGTGACTGACAGGACAGCCAATGTTGTCAGTGAATCTGCCGAATATCTGGAAAAGTCCTTTGACAGGGCTTCCTATGCAGTAGACCGACTTGCCTCTTCCGTGGAGCAGCTCAGAAGAGACAACAGAAGATAGAAAATCTTTGATAAAAAGGTAATGTGAGATGCGTTCATTTAAAAGACCAAGGAAAAAATTAGATGAAGAGACCTCATACTGGCTTTCATATTCAGATATGATGGCTGCTTTACTGTTAATATTTGTCCTTATAATTTCCGTGACCATGTTAAGGGCAAAGGTTCAGTTTGATGAGAAACAGGATGAGCTTCTTGGAAAGGAAGAGGAGCTTATAATACAGTCGGATGCCCTGAAGGATGAAAGACAGACAGTAGCCTCCCAGCAGGAGCTTTTGGACGAGCAGGCAAAAAAGCTGAGCAGTCAGCAGACAGAGCTTAGGGAGAAGGAGGAAACCTTAAGACGCCAGCATGAGCTTCTGGATGAGCTGCAGGCGGTAATGAGTGAACAGCAGGCCCAGCTTGACAAGATAATAGGTGTCAGAAGTGAACTGGTTGAAGCTTTAAAAACCGAGTTTGACGATTCCGATCTTTCCATTGCGGTTGATGAGCAGACCGGCGCCATAACCTTTGATGCCAGTATTTTGTTTGGCTATAATCAGGATACTTTAAAGGCTACAGGTAAGGACTTTCTTGATGAATTTCTTCCAAGATATGTCAATATTCTTCTTGGGCCTAAATATAAGGACTATGTTTCGGAGATCATGATAGAAGGTCATACGGATACGGAGGGAACCTATATATACAACCTGGAGTTGTCCCAGAAAAGGGCTTTTTCCGTTGCAAAGTACTGTCTGACCAAGGAGAACAATATTCTGACCGAAAGCCAGCTTGAGAATCTTCAGAATGTTATTTCGGTAAACGGAAGATCCTACAGCAGTCCCATTCTTGATGCCAACGGTGAGGTGGATGCAGATGCTTCAAGGCGAGTGGAATTTTTGTTCAGGCTTAAGGATGAGGAAATGATCAGAGAGATGATCGAGATACTTAATTCCGAGAAGAGTAACTGATATATTCAAAGAAACAAAGAGGTGATCTAATGATAAAGAGCATGACGGGCTTTGGACATTTTGAAGTTTCGGACATTGACAGAAAAATAACAGTGGAAATGAAGGCTGTTAATCACAGATATCTGGATATTAATATAAAAATGCCCAAAAAGCTGTCTTATTTTGAGGCTTCCATGAGAAGTCTGGTCAAGGAGTATGCAGGCAGGGGAAAGATCGATATATTTATTTCCTATGAGGATTATACGGAGAACAATTACTGTCTTAAATACAATAAGGAAATCGCAAAGGAATATCTTAGGTATACGAAGGAAATGGCAGAAGAGTTTGCCATAGAGAACGACATAAGAGTCTCTGTTCTTTCAAGGTATCCTGAGGTCTTTACTTTGGAAGAGCAGGATACGGATGAGACTGAGCTCTGGGATGATATAAAAAAGGCAATGACCGGTGCCCTCCATGAATTTGACAGCTCAAGGATCAAGGAGGGAGAAAATCTTAAAGAAGACATCATGCAAAAGCTTGATGATATGTTTAAGGATGTGGAATATATCGAGGAGAGAGCCCCCCAGATAATCGAAGAGTACAGAAAGAAGCTTAGCGAGAAGGTGGGAGAATTACTTAAGGATGCCTCAATAGATGAGTCAAGGATACTTTCCGAGGTCACAATATATGCTGATAAGATCTGCGTGGATGAGGAGATCGTCAGATTAAAGAGCCATATAAATGCCACAAGGGATACTCTGAAAGCAGGGGGCAACGTAGGAAGGAAGCTTGATTTTATTGCCCAGGAAATGAACAGGGAGGCAAATACCATCCTGTCAAAGTCAAGTGATCTCTCAACATCGGACAGAGCCATTGACTTAAAGACTAATATCGAGAAGGTAAGAGAACAGATACAGAATATTGAATAAAACTTGACACAAAGACCTTATTCAATATATGCTTTCGGGAGGCGGTATGAAAAAAAGAGGATTACTCATTATAATTTCGGGCTTTGCCGGGTCCGGTAAGGGAACACTTATGAAGGCTTTGTTATCAAAGTATGATAATTTTGCCTTAAGTATATCAGCGACTACCAGAGACAAGAGACCGGGAGAAGAGGATGGGAAGGATTACTTTTTTGTTTCGGTGGAGGAGTTTGAGAGGCTTATAAAAGAGGATGCCCTTTTAGAGTATGCCAGGTATGTTTCAAATTATTACGGAACCCCCAAAAAGTATGTATTTGATATGCTCGAATCGGGCAAGGATGTTATACTTGAGATCGAGACTGAGGGAGCCTTAAAGGTAAAGGCCAAATACCCTGATACTGTTCTTATCTTTGTTATGCCTCAAAGCGTAGAGGAAATATACAAGAGGCTTAAAAAGAGGGGAACCGAAAGTGAAGAGGTCATAATGAAGAGGATGACCAAGGCAGGGGAAGAGGCTAAGGTAATAGAAAAATATGACTATATCCTTATAAATGATGAGATCGATGAATGTCTTGTAAGGATGTATGAGACAATAAATGGTGCAAGAAACACCATAATGAGGAACAAGGATCAGATAGAAAGAGTTAATGAGGAATTTGAAGTTTTTCTTAAGGAGGAAAAATAATGTTACATCCATCTTACAGTGACCTTATGAAGGTCGTAAACGCAGAGGCAGAGGAAAAGGAGCATCCTGTTGTAAACAGCAGGTATTCTATTGTTATGGCAACCTCTAAAAGAGCCAGACAGCTTATTGACGGGGCTCCGACGCCCATAAAGAATGCTGAAAATGAAAAACCTTTGTCAGTGGCTGTGGAAGAGCTTGAAGACGGTGTTATAAAGATAATATCAGATGATGAGGGGTGAGCAGTTAAAGCTGCTGCCCGTTTCTCTGGGCTGCGACAAAAATCTCTGCGATCTGGAGGAAATGCTTGGAGCATTAAGCAGAAGAGGCTTTATCATAACCGAGGATGAAAGAGAAGCGGATATAATCCTTGTAAACAGCTGCGCCTTTATCGGGGATGCCAGAGAGGAAAGCATCAATACCATCATAGAAATGGCTGCCTACAAAAAAAATGCAGGTGATAAGGGTGTGTGCAGGCTTCTTATAGTAACGGGATGTCTTGCGCAGAGGTATGCTGAGGAGATCAGGGAAGAAATCCCGGAGGTGGATGCTGTTATCGGTACCACGGCCTATGATGAGATATTGAATGTGATAGACAGATGTCTCACAGGAGAAAGGGTATTTCTTTTAAAGGATATAAACAGATCTCCCCTTATGGAAGGAAAAAGATTTCTGACCACAGGAGGTCATTATGCCTATCTTAAGATAGCTGAAGGCTGTGACAAGCATTGCAGCTATTGCATCATACCAAAGCTCAGGGGCAGCTACAGGTCTGTACCCATGGATATTCTTGTAAAAAAAGCCGGGGAGATGGTTGAAGATGGGGTTAAGGAGCTTATTTTAGTTGCTCAGGAGACAACCCTTTACGGAACTGATCTTTACGGGAAAAAAAGTCTGACAGGGCTGTTGGAAAAGCTGTGCCGGCTTGAGGGTCTTAACTGGATAAGGATATTGTATGCATATCCGGAAGAGATAGATGATGAGCTGATAGATCTGATGGCAAAAGAGGATAAGATCTGTAAATACATAGATATGCCTATTCAGTCCGGATCTGACAGGATACTTAAAAGAATGGGCAGAAGAACAAACAGGGAAGAGCTTGAAGGACTTATAGATAAGCTGAGAAAAAGAATCCCCGGTATTGTCATAAGGACTACACTGATAAGCGGTTTTCCCGGTGAGACTGTTGAGGATCATATTGAATCATATAATCTGGCAGATGAAATGGAATTTGACAGAATGGGTGTCTTTACCTACTCGCCGGAGGAAGGGACAGCTGCTTTCGGATTTGACGGCAAGGTCTTGGAAGAGATAAAAGAAGAAAGACGTGAGGAGCTTATGCTTCTTCAACAGGAGATAGCCTTTGAAAAGGCGGAAAAAATGGCCGGCAGAGTCTTTCAGGTATTTGTTGAAGGTTTCCTTCCTGATGAAGGGGTATATGTGGGGAGAACCTATATGGATGCTCCTGATGTGGACGGACTTATTTTTTTTGAATCAGACAGAAGCCTTATGAGCGGGGATATGGTAAGTGTAAAGGTTACCGCTTCAAAAGAGTATGATCTAATAGGAGAATTGATAGATGAATATTCCAAATAAACTTACATTGTTTAGGATCATTTTAGTTCCCTTTTTTGTGTTTTTTATGCTTTCGGATCTTTTGGGGGATTATTCGAAATGGATAGCACTGGTCATCTTTTGCCTTGCAAGTTTTACCGATTATCTGGATGGAAATATAGCAAGAAAGTATAATCTTGTGACCAATTTTGGAAAATTTATGGATCCTTTGGCAGATAAGATGTTGGTTTGTTCCGCCTTTATATGCTTTGTGGAGACCGGAAAGCTTTCTGCCTGGTATGTGATCATCATAATTGCCAGAGAGTTTATCATAAGCGGTTTCAGACTCGTGGCATCGGACAAGGGAGTTGTGATAGCTGCCAGCATATACGGTAAGGTTAAGACTGTATTTCAGATGATAACCATTATACTTTTGCTGATAGATCTTGATAATAACCTGTATATCCTGCTGACCAATATATTTGTTTATGCATCTCTTATCATGACTATCGTATCCCTGGTGGATTATATAAGAAAAAACAAGAATGTTCTCAAGGAAGAGTAGTTTAGAAACAGAAAAAGGATTATTTTTGTCAACTGTTAAGGAGAAAGGTTTTTATGGGAAAAGGAAAGGAAGAGGATGTAAGGCTTGAGGAAGAAAAAGCCGAAGTCTCAGGGAATTACAGACAGCTTCTAAAGCTTTGCGGTATTACCTTTAATGAGGTAAAAAAAAGTATCAGGGATCTTATGGAAAGCGATAATCCCAAGGTGAGTATTTCAAGCCACAGGGGAGAGATCATAATTGAGGTCCGGGCAGTGGAAGATGGAGAAAAGTCTGCTAAAAAATTAGCCAAGCCTGTTATTAAGGAGATAAAAAGCAGATTTTCTGAAAAGATATATACTACAGATGAAGCAGCAAGCCTTGAAGGCGTTGTTGTGGAGCTTTTGAAAAATAACGGTTTAACCATAACCACAGCCGAGTCATGTACAGGGGGAATGATCGCTGCCAGACTGGTGGATGTACCCGGAGTTTCAGAGGTCTTTAAGGAAGGCTTTATCACCTATTCCAATAAGGCCAAAAGAAGCAGATTGGGAGTGAAAAAAAGTACCCTTTTAACAAAAGGTGCCGTAAGTGAGCAGACAGTAAAGGAGATGCTGAAGGGCGGGATAAAGGCTTCAAAGGCTGATGTCTGTCTTGCTGTTTCCGGAGTGGCAGGTCCTGACGGAGGAAGCAGTGAAAAACCTGTGGGAACTGTATTTATCGGATGTTATGTAGGTGGAAAAGCCTATGTGCAGGAGCATCATTTTGAGGGAAGCCGTCTTGAGATAAGAGAGCAGACGGTAACGGAAAGCCTGGCTCTTTTAAGGATAGAGCTTTTAAGATATTACAGTGAGAAAAACTTTTCATAAAAAGATAACTAAAAGCACCAAAAGTAAAAGGGTGTTTTGAAAATAAGGAAATATCTAACATGTCAGAAAACATATATATGTTTATGGGAGTTCTTACTTTTGCGGTAATGACTTTCTTTTGTCTTTATGTCTTTTACGGTAAAAGAAAGGGAATAAGGTCTGCACAGGATACTGTTGCTGATGGTCTGTCAGTAAATATCAATGAGAAGATCAGCTTCCTTATTCTTGGCCTTATCTTCCTTGTCTTTATTTTTTCAAGACTCTACAGACTCGGGCAGGTTCCGGCAGGCATGCACCTTGATGAGATCGGGATATCCTATGATGCCTTTTGCCTTAATAAATACGGAACTGACAGGTTTGGAAGAAGCTATCCCGTATATCCTACAAACTACGGGGATGGGAACAGCCCTTTATACACCTATCTGCTTATGTTATTTTTGAAGCTTTTTCCCTGGAACGTGGAGGTCACAAGGCTTCCGGCCTTTTTATGCGCTTTGGTCTGTTTTGTTTTTTCATATCTGCTTATCCATGAGCTTTACGAAAGTCCCTGGATAGCTCTTTTGGGACCTTTTTTTGTAACAGTCATTCCCTACTTTTTTACTTCACAAAGATGGGGTCTTGATTGTAATCTTATGCTGAGCATGCTGACGGCTGCCTTGTTTTTTCTTCTCCACGCCATTAAGAGGGGAGGGACTTTTGCTTATCTTATGGCCGGGATCTCCATGGGGATAGTTCTCTATACCTATGTTCTGTCCTATGTTATAATTCCCCTTTTTCTGACAGCAGTCTTTATATACCTTATCTTTACCAAAAAAGCAGGATTAAAGGAGGCGCTTTTTACTGCCCTGCCTTTTTCCATCCTTGCCCTTCCCCTTTTATTGGAGCAGCTGGTAAATATGGGGATCATACCGGAATTTCATTTCCTGATCAGTGATTATATGAGACTTGATTCCTACAGGGCCGGGGAGTTCTCTCTTTTGAATATTCCAAAGAATCTGTCGGTGATATATTACTGCCTTTTCAGAGACAGTAAATACACCTATAATGCATTAAATGAATTCGGACCTGTATATCTCTGCCTTTTGCCCTTACTTGTAACGGGAATTGTAAGGGGAGGAAGGAAGGCTTTAGATTCAATAAAAAAGAAGGAATACAATCCTTTTGTGATCATATTCTTTTTGGGCTTTATCATATATTTTATAAGACTTTTAATAGAATCCCCGGACAATATTTACAAGATCAACTCAATCTATCTTGTCTTTTTGATATTTATAGTTGAGGGGACAGTTTTTCTTCTTGAAGCTTTAAATGCCGGAAAAAGCGGCAGGATCATATGTATGGGAGCAGGCTTTATCATCTGCTTTGTCTTTCTGCTTTTTTCTGAATTTTATTTTCGAAGACAGGCCTATGTGTATGGCATACATCCTGTTTTTATATCTACTGTTTCCGGAGATCTGGTCAGGTATGCCGAGGAACACTATGATCCGGAGCATGAGAAGGAGCTTTATATGGAGCTTCAGTATGAGAACAGGGATTATTCAGACATTGCAGTGGCCTTTATCAATCAGATGGATCCAAAGATCTATATGGAGCATATAGAGAAAAACAGTGATTCCATGGGAAATGTTCATTTTTATTTCCCGGAGGATTTTGATGAAAATGAAGATGCGCTATATATCCTTGGAAGTAACTGGGGGCATATAAGCGCCTATCTGAAGAGTATAGGCTTTAATTCCGATGAAGCTTTTGAAGGCTATACCATTCTTTACAGGTGATAAAGCAGAGCCTTTTGGCATTTTTATATTGGAAGTTTAAACTTTAAATGATATTATCAGATATGTAATTAGCTTAGGTTAGTGGTAGCAGAGGGGTCTGTGAGCTGACCCGACATAAACAATGGCACAGGTATATGTATGGATTTTCTACA
>JAILBX010000228.1 GCA_024680675.1 Lachnospiraceae bacterium
TATGCTCAGCAAAACCGTTTCGGACAGTGATGTGTACAGGATCAACAATGCAAAAGGGAAACCTGTAACGGTATCGGATGAAACTGTATATCTGCTCACAAAAGCAATTGAATACAGTCAAAAATACGAGGGCATTTTTGACGTGACGATCGGTGCGGTTACCGATCTGTGGGATTTCAGGAGCGGTACCGATGTGATCCCCGATGAGGATGCCATCGCAAAAGCCCTTAAGACTGTTGATTACAAAAACATAGTTATAAATAACAATACCGTAACTTTAAAAAATCCTGACACAAAGATCGATCTCGGTGCAATGGCAAAGGGCTATATTGCAGACCGGATGAAAGAATACTTAAATTCCGGCGGCTGTCACGAGGGCATAATCAATCTCGGAGGAAATGTGCTGACTATCGGCCCGAAAGCTTCCGGCGAACCATACATTATAGGGATAAGAAAACCGTTTAAAGATGACGGAGAAATAAGTACTTCTGTCAAAGTTGACGACAAAAGTGTCACTACCTCCGGATGTACGGAAAGATATTTTATAAAAGATGACAGACTTTATCATCATATCATCAATCCAAAAACAGGTTATCCGTTTGAATCGGATCTGTATTCAGTGACCATCGTCTCTGATTCCTCTTTGGAAGGTGATGTGACAGGAACGATATTTTATGCAATGGGTGAAGAAAAAGCTTATAAACTGATAAAAGAAAACCCTGATATCACCGGTATTATCATAACAGATACCGAAAAGGTTATTAACGTTGATCAATAATATAAAAAAGTGTCTTCGACACTTCAACTCCCCTGCCCCTCAATCTTGAGGGGTAGTTTGTTTTCAAAGCCATGTTCTGTATAATAATCTCATGAATATATTGCAGACTATTTTCATAGATCATTATGAAGAACTTATATATCTAACCCACCCAAGACCTTCCGTAGTCGAAAATGTCGAAAAAATGATCAACTGTGGAAATCCGTCTTTTGGTGGGGTTATGTACGGATGTTCAAAATGTGGCGAGCTTAGATTTGTTCCCTTTAGGTGTCACAGCCGCTTCTGTCCCACGTGTGGAAATATGTATTCCATTGACCGCACCACCAGCATGTCTTTCAAACTCATTAACTGTGTTCACAGGCACTGCGTATTTACTATCCCTGAAGAATTACGGCATTTCTTTTTAGAAGACCGTGATTTGCTTAATTGTCTTTTTTCCGCAGTTAACAGTGTTATCTCCCGTATGTTCTTCAATTTGAATAAATCTGAAGCCTTTACTCCCGGTTTTATTTGCGTCCTTCATACGTTTGGCAGAAGCCTTCAATGGAATCCTCACATTCATTGTCTGATTACAGAAGGCGGTTCCGGCAATAGAACTCCCTGGCGCAGAGTAACTCATTTCAACTATCGATTATTACGAGATTCATTCTGTACTGCACTTCTTAACGAGCTTGAAGCAAAACTTGGACCATCTTTCAAAAAGACTAAATCCCTCATATACCGCGAGCACAAAAATGGTTTCTACGTATATGCCAAGCCCAACCAATGCAAGCCCCGAACAGTAGCAAAATACATAGGTAGATATCTTGGAAGACCTGTTATCTCCACAAAGCGCATTGACAAATATGATGGCGAAACAGTCACGTTTCATTACAACAGGCATGGTGACGAAAAATACATTGTTGAAACATTGCCTGCACTTGAGTTTATGCAGCGGTTAACTCAGCACATCCCCGAAAAGTACTTTAAAATGATCCGTTATTACGGGATTTATGCTCGTCATCGCAAATCCGACAATAGACTCTATCGGGCTATTCCAAAAGAAAAGCATCGTATTCTTCTTTCTTTTAATCAATGGCGCAACTCTATCCTTCTTTCATTTGGATATGACCCATTAAAATGTCCGTGTTGCGGGCAACAGATGCTTTTTCTAGATATATACTACAGACATTCAAGAGTCTCTCTGCAAGAATTATATGAAAGGGCTATGCGTAATTATCAGCATCGCAAACCTCCATCTGCCCCAACACGCCGCTCTGTGTTAAACTACAATAAAAAACTCGGAGCGTAATAACATGTCTAACGAACAAAACCTTGCAGAAGATCTCAGAAAGAGGTACATCAATAATCCGCCAGAAGGCATTTCTATAAGTCAAATCAAAACAATGTCTGTTGATGACTTACTTGATATGCACTACTTCCTAACTGAAGAAGACGACGATGACTATGGGGAGGATGGATTCTACATCTTCTAAACCACAGTTAGCTTTTTCACGCCCGGTCTTGTCCGGGCTTTTTAGTTCAAGATTTCTCCGTAAGGAGAAATTTCCTATAAAGTAAAAAAAGAATCTCGCTTGCGAGATTCTACGCGCCGAGCGCGTGTTGCTTTAGCAACAGTCTTCTTCTCGCGCGAGTGCGCATCCTTAGCGGAGCGCTTTTTGCTTTATAGGAATTTCGGAGGAAATTCCTATAAAG
>JAILBX010000232.1 GCA_024680675.1 Lachnospiraceae bacterium
ATAATGAGTTGTGTTTTGACTCGGTAGATATTGATAAGGATATCACTGTATCAAGCGATGACGGAAGCCCTGTTTACTACAGGAAATCCTTAGAAACTTCAGATGGCGGTCAAAAGAAAAGAGTATTTATCAGATTTTATAAAGATGCAAATCTCAATGAGGAAGGCTTTCCTGAAGGGAATAAGAGAGTAATAACAGTAGTTATAAAAACTAAGCTGAATGAGAAGTGGTGCGAAAAAGGGGGAACCGAAGACTGGCTGAGAAAGCATCAAAATTACGTAGCTGTTACCGCTAATGGATCAGAGAGAAGTGCTACTGCCGAAGTTTATACCAACCCCGCAAAAAAACTGACAAAGACCTTTGCGCAAAGCTGGGGAGAAAATGCAGATGGTGTCAATTATCCTTTCTTCAAATATGAAGTAGTCTTAAGGGGAGTTAAGGAAGATACTGTTGTAATAGAGGAAAGCTTCAACAGTCTGCTTAAGCTGGCTAAAACGGACAAGGATAATACCTGGATCATAGGAGTGACTAACAATAACTATACTTATGCCTGGGAGAAGCGTTTAGGTTTGGAAAGCTATGAAATAGATGAGACCGGAGCTACTACCAAAGCCAGATTGACTTTTAAAGTCCCTAAGAATGACGACGGAAGCTATCATGATACATATAAGATAAGCTATGTATTGGCCCCAAAGAGTGTTGATGCCCTGAATGAAATGAAGGTTGAGGCAGTAAAGAATAATGGCTATATCATCACCAATACTGCAAGCTGGTCAGGCTTAACATCCACAGTCACCAATAAATATACCTATAATACCTCTGGGGCAGCTGTAGGGAAAAATGAGATCGAGAAACCTACAAAGGAAAACGGCTATACCGGAAAATATATGATATCGGTAAATAAAGAAGGCCTGAAATACGGAAATCAGGACTATCTTGATATTTACGATATCATGACCAATTTAAAGCTTGTCAACACTGCCGACAAGCCTGTTATTGCAACATATGATGATAACAGCACAGAGATCCTTTCTCCCGTTTGGGACAGCGATCAGGGAGGATGGAAATTCCAGATAAAGAATGGTCATAGGGCTGATATCACTTACTATGCTAAGGTTATCGGTGAGGATGGACAGACCGTTAAATACAGTAATGCTGTCAGCTTCTTTGGCTATACAGTATCAAGTGTGTCTAATGAAAGCCAGGTGGAAAGAGCAGGAGGTTCAGGTGCCACAAAGACTCTGATAATCGACAAAAAGGCATCGGATAGCGGTACTCCCATTGGCGGAGCGGTATTCAGACTCTATAAGTGGAAGGGTAATACCTCCGACAAGGTAACTACTAATGAGTCAGATTGGGAGCCGGTAGTAGACAACAAGGGCAATTATGTCGACAGAGCCACAAATGCTTCAGGAAATGCCTCCTTCTACGGTGATGCAGCAAGAGATGGCTGGTTCCTGAGTGCAGATCAATACTTTGCGGTAAAAGAGATAATAGCCGCTGCCGGATATATACTTGACGATAGTATTCATCCCTTTATTGTACAGAATAACTATGCCATAAACGATCCCGGAGAAAGTCTTACGATAATTCCGATTGATGGAGACGGTAAGCTGTCCATAACTAATGAGAAGGCTCCGACTACTGAGTTTGCGGTTAAAAAAGTGGCTTCAGGTACAAATGAAGCCTTAGTCGGCGCTACCTTTAAGCTGACTCCCGTAAATGAGGATAGTCTGACAAATGAGCAGACCTATACCACGGGTAATGACGGAATTATCACCTTTACAGAGCTTTATCCCGGTGAGGACTATACTCTTACAGAGGAATCCACTCCTGAGGGATATGTACTTCCTTCACCCAACACCTGGACAGTGAATGTTTCCGATAACTTCGTTGTTACAGCTGAAGGTCTGGATTTTAATGGAGGATTTGGATCAGGTGAGGATGCAAGCGGATCAAATACCTATATGGCTGTGATCGAAAACTCCCCCTCCAAGGGCAGCCTCACCATCACCAAGAATGTTCTTGACAGTGATAGAAATACCAAAAATACAAGCGAAGAATTTTATGTAACAATAAAAGACTCCACGGGAAAATATTATGATCAAAATGGTGCAGACAGTACAGAACCTGTAGCCATTAAGGTTCCCGCAAACGGAAATATAACCGCTAATGAGCTTCCTATAGGCAGCTACACAGTAACCGAAGTAGCTTCTGATGGATCAGCCCTGGCCAATGATTTTGACTATAAGATAAGCTATACAAATGCTAACGGGGAAACAGATGCAGGAAGCGAGGGAGCAAAAGCCACTATAGCAGTTGGTTCTCTTTCGCCTGCAGTTAGCCTTACAAATACAGGAAAGAAGCACGGAAGTATAACCATAACAAAGAAGGATTATACAAACGTCGAGAAGACTCTTGAGGGAGCAGAGTTTACTCTTAAAAAGGGTGGATCAAACCTTGCTCTTTCAGGCTCAAATGGCTCCTACACCTATGATAAGGCAGGAACAGTAGAAAGCCTCGTAACTAATGCTTCCGGAAAGATATCTGTGGCAGATCTTCCCTACGGAACCTATGTTATAACAGAGACTAAGGCTCCTGTCGGCTATCTTGTTTCCTATAATAAGGAATTAAGCTTCACCATTGACGATAATGGTATAACAGCCAACGGAAACCTTGAAGATTACAAGGAATTTGTAACTATTGCAAAGTCCGGTAATGAGCTCTCATATACCTATAAGGATAAGCAAAAGACCTTTGATCTTAAGCTGACAAAGAATAAGATCATAGGCAGCGAAAACAGCGCCTTTGAGGGCGTAGCCTTTACCCTTAAGGACAGTATCGGAAATACCTATAGTCCGGAAACTGAAAAGACAGGCTCTGACGGTGTGATCTACTTCAGAAACCTGCCATGGGGAACCTATACCTATGAAGAAATTCTTCCTGAAGGTTATCAGGCAGGAGAAAATTCCACAGGAAGCTTTACTGTAAACGCTGAAAATTATAAGGATATAGAAGGACAGTTAACCAAAGAGATAAGTGTTGACAACACCTTTATTCAGGGAAGCGTAACCCTTACAAAGAGAAATGACAAAAATGAAGCCTTACAGGGAGCAGAGTTTGAACTTCATAAGGGAAGCGCTGACGGAGCCCTTGTTTCCGCAGTTTTGGAAGAGGGAGCAGAAAGTGGCAGATATGTTTACTCAGAGGAGTCAGGCGCCCTTACAAGATTCCTTTCCGGAGCTGATGGTAAGGTTACAATATCAAAGCTTCCCAAGGGTAACTACTACTTCAAAGAAACAAAAGCTCCTGAAGGCTACGTGGCCTCCACGGCAACCCCGGGCTTTAATATCGAAAATAATAATGACAATATAACTGATCTTGTAATGACAAATGATACCTTCTCGGCAGGCGTTAAGTTCAAGAAGGTTGATTCTGTCGATAAAAGTGAGCTTTCGGGAGTAGTCTTTGACCTTTATAAGGCTGATAAGGAGGGTAATTATTCCATTTACCTGCAAAACTTAAGCTCAAATGCAGGTTATGTTGAGATAAGCGAGGGTCTTGGAACAGGAAATTACTACTTTAAGGAAAAATCCACGGTAGAAGGCTATGTTCTTGACAAAACAGAGCTCTATTTTACTGTTACCAAGGCTGACCAGAAAAAGATAGTTACCCTTATGAAGAAGGGGGATACTACCCTCACGGAAAAAGATAACAATGGTTATGCTATTGTAGGAAACGATAGGGCAATGGGCTCTGTAGTCCTTGAAAAATACGCTGAATATGCCGGCGGAGCCTCCACAAGAAAGCCTCTTGAGGGAATAACCTTTAATCTTGTTCCCGTTAAAAACGGAAATTTAAGAGATCAGAACGAAGATAACAGGGTAACCCTTACAGCAGTGACTGAACTGGTAGATGGCAAGGCACTTGCCACCTTCCCTGAGGTTGAATGGGGAAGCTGGTATCTTGAAGAGCTTTCCGATGAAAAAAATAACGCCTATATAATTCCTTCCAAAACGGAAACCTTTAATATAGGCATAGGCAAGGGTGCAAGCCTCAATAAGAGCTTTACGGGAGAAAACGCCTTTGTTAATAAGATAAAGACCGGCACTGTTCTTCTTAATAAATTAGATGAGGATACTAGGGAAGCAATAAACGGCGCTGAGTTTAAGCTCTATTCAGGCAATTATGACAGCACAAAGCCTGAAGAGCCCATAGGAAATGTATATACAGTAGAAAACGGTCAGATCAGGATCGATAACCTTGAGTATGGCGACTACCACTTTAAGGAGATAAATGCAGGCGACGGCTATACCCTTAATAAGGATGAAAACGGAAATACCAAATATCCTGTATATAACTTCACTATAGACGGCGAGTCTGATGAAAGTCAGATAGATGTTCTCCTTAATGTTACAAACAAGAAGGCTCTTGGAAAGGTAAAGATAGCAAAGGTTGATGAG
>JAILBX010000117.1 GCA_024680675.1 Lachnospiraceae bacterium
AATGATGAAGGCTCAGGAATCCAAAAGCCTTGAAACAATGAAGACTCTTCAGTCAGGACTTTTACACCTTCAAAAAAAGATAGCTTATTACACTTTAGTCAGTGAAGCAGTAAAAAATCAGACACCCATTCCTGACTGGAAGGATGTCTGATTGCTATTGTTCCTTATCTTTGACAGCTTTATAGGGCTATCCGATAATTTATTTACATAGGAAGTACACTCTCTTTGTACTTATCAAGGTCAGCCTCAGGCAGCTTATCCTCATTATCAAGAGAATCCTTTAAAGCCTGCAGGATATCAGCTTCCTTTTGAAGATCCTTAAGATTTTCAAAATCTATAAGCCTGTAATCTCTGTTTTCCGGAAGATATGGCCCAAGTATTTCTTCATATTCCTCTTTACTTATATCCTTGATGTCATCTTCCTTCTCTGAGGGTATATAGTACTTGTATCCTGTTGGCTCAAAGCCATCGGCACCCTCGTCATATATCTCGGCAATAACCACATTCAGGCTTTCACTGAGTTTTCCATCCTTAAAAAGCCCACCCTTATGCCAGCTTTCTCCCATACCGGTATAGAAGCCGTAAATAATACCGCTGTCCTTTTCATAATATGCCTGACCATTACTTCCGAATACACCGATCTCATTTACACTCTTTCCGTCATAGCTATAGAGCTCAACTCCTTCGCTATGGGCGCCTCCCTTGGCTATCGCAAGCTCCGGGATCAGATCATCATCCAAATGAATAAGCAGAAATTTATTAAAACCAAGCTCATCCTCTGAAAGTCTTTCTTCCACAAAAGCTGCATAAGCTTCTATTGCTTTTTCTATAGCTTCATCAGAAGAAGCCTTATCTTCCTCTAAAGGAAGCTCTGCCTGCTTTTCCTCTGCTTCATCTTTCAAAGCTTCGCCAGAGCTATCCTCCTTTGTCTCAGACAGCTCAGAGCTATTATCAACTGTCTCTCCCGGCTGATTAGAGCATGCCCCCATCATAAGGGCAGATGCAGCAAGAGCAGTAAAAAAAATCATAAACCTTTTCTTCATTTCTCTTTCCTTTCTTCCTGAAAAACTGAAGATTACCTGTCATATGTATTTTTATGCGTATTGGTATACTTTCTTATACTTGCCTAAATAGATTAAGGTCATAACCACTGCAAGCATTTCTGAGAATACAACGGAATACCATACACCGTAGAAAGCGGCCTCATAGCTTGATCCAAACACATGGAAAAAGATAACAGGTACTATGATTATGGTTGCCATGTTAAATACCAGCGTCCTTACGATCGAAATGATTCCGGAAACCTTACCGTTGTTGAAGGCAGTAAAGAGTCCTGAACCAAAGGTCGGAATTCCTTTAAACAGGAATGACAGGGTAAAGATCGTAAGACCATCCACCGTGATCTGCATAAGTTCCGCATCTCCGTGAGAGAATGCAGATGCAAGCTGATGTGACAACAGTTCGATCACAACTGTTGCTGTAACACTGATCGCGATGACTAAAGTCAGACTCTTCTTGTAGAGATTTTTCAGGTTATCCGTATTGCCGGCTCCATAGTTGTAGGAGATCAGCGGTGAAATTCCCAGTACGAAACCTGAAGCGATGGCAGTAAATATTGAGTTGACATAGCCCACAGTACCATAGGCTGCCACACCCTTATCCCCTATCATAAAGAGGAAGAGGCTGTTATAAACAACGTTGATGATGGAACCTGATATATTTGTGAAAAATTCAGATGAACCGTTCCCACACGCTTTAGCAAGAGCTTTTCCATCCGCTTCAGCTTTTCCAAGATGAAGAAGGCTTGTATTCTTACTGAAAAAGTAAATAAGAGGAATAATTCCACCTATTATAAGACCTCCTACTGTAGCAATAGCCGCTCCCTGAACCGCTTTAATGGGATCTCCCTTTGCCATAACTCCAACTAAAACCGCATCACCAACAGTATTGGCTATACCGGCAATAACAGTAAAAAGAAGACCAAGGTTTGGCTTCTTTGCAGTTGTAAGAAAGCTCTGGAAATAGAACTGTAACATAAAAAGAGTCAGACCCGGGATCATAATGTGACTGTAAGCGATACAAAACGGCATCATGGACTCTGTTACTCCAAGTAATTCAAGAAGCGGCTTCAAAAATACCCAAAGCAATACAGAGCAGATTATTCCGATAGCGATCAGCACATAGGTAAAAAATGAAAAAAGGCCATTAGCTTTCTCATTGTCTCCTTCTCCCAGGATCTTACCGATCAGTGCGCTTCCGCCTGTACCAAACATAAATCCGATAGCTGCAAGGATCATGAAAAGCGGCGAAACCTGATTGATTGACGCAAATGCTGTCGTTCCGCCGACATTAGATACGAAAATACCATCAACTATAGTATAAAGCGATGCCAGAAGGATCGCAAAGATTGTAGGCAAGACATATACAAAAAGCTTGCCTAGTGAAAATTGTTGTGCCAGGACATTTGTTTCTTTATCCATAGTAATTCCCCTTCCCTTGTGATTTTTTTCTTTGTGTTACAAAATAGCCGCATCACAAAGACCCACATAAGAAAATATTTAATATTAAAAAACGGATTTTGTCAAGTTCAGTAAAAAAGTCTTATTGTTGTCTTATCTTCTTCGCTCAATACCTCTCTCTTTATAGAAGTCCGCCTTATCCAAATACATATTTTCATCTGCTATATGTTCAAGCTCATCTATTCCGGCCCCGGGCTTATCCTTATGAGCCGCATAGCCTATGGACATGGTGATCTCGTCAGTGTATATGCCATGCCATTCCTTTGCCTTTTCCTTTATGGAATCCTTAAGCTTTTCCGGCTCTGAGCAATAGGCTATGACCATAAACTCATCTCCCCCTGTCCTGTAGGCCTTTCCCTTGTTTCCTACGGAAAAAGCCAGACAATCGGCGGCTCCCTTTATCAGCTCGTCACCGGCAGCATGTCCCTTATTATCGTTTACTGTTTTTAATCCGTTAACATCGACAGAAAATAAGACAAAATCATCCCTGAGCTCTCCCCTTCTTATTTCATTAAGATCCTCATCATAACACCTTCGGTTAAATAATCTGGTCATTTCATCTGTCAATGTGATCCGGATAAGGTTTTCTTCACGCCTTTTTTCCTCATCAACATTTCTGGTAGTATAGATCACTACATTGGGAATACCGTCCAGGGTAGAATCAACAGTGATATATTGGGCCCTGAACCAGCCGGCTACCACATCAATAAAATCCGCACTGATCAGCTTTTTATTCGTAAGCCTGGATCTGACGGTCTTAATATTAGTAAAGGTGGAAAAGGCATCGATCTGATCCGGCATTACCTGGGCTCTTATCCTTTGTGCCATAAGGGTATGAGTCTGGGCACTCATATCTATACCATGCTTCTTATGCTCTGCATCACGAAGAGACATCTCCGTATTATTGACAAAGTCGATAAGATTGACATTATCATAGATTTCGGCCATAGAGTCAAGGAGATCCATTTTTTCTTCCATGCTCTTTTCCTGATCCTCTATCACCTTATATTGCAAAAAGAGATTCTTAAAGTAACCTGTTGTAAGCTTTCCTATCAGATATCCGGAAGCAAACATGATCAGTGTTTCTATGGTAAATCCGCCTATGGTATTGGCAAAATATGCCATACTGCTTTTATATTCTGTTCTGATCATCACCTCATAGGGTGAATTTAAGAGGGTGGTGGTAAACATAAGCACATAATTTAGAGCTGTCGCAAAAAAGTAAACAGACCTGTCACAGTACAAAAGGCTCAGTAAGGGTACCAGAAACCAGGTTAAATATATACTCACATGCGAATAAGACATATAGACGATCAGCACATCAAGTGCAGTCAGAGCAAATAAACAGGTCCAGATCGATTTTGCAGCCTTCCTTACAAGGATAAGATGGATCGCCGATAAGATAATAACCACAGCTGAAATACTGATGCAGGTCAAATAAGTTATATCATGGAAGGTTCCCGTGCCTACCCCGATAGCGATAGCCGGTCCCGTCAAGGCAAAAAGCCATAACACCGTATTGAGATATCTGTTCACATTAACCCTGTTATCAATAAGAAACTCGTCGTAGTTCAATGAAATACTGCTTTCCATCCTATAAGCCTCTCTTCTTTTTTTAGATATTTTTAAAATCAAACCTAAAATATATCGACATTATGATCCTATTTTTTGTCCTCACTAAGAATAGGCTCCGTAATGATATAATAAAGGATCATTAAGAGCACCACAACAGGCATTCCCTGTATCAACCATACAAAAAAACCCGAAAGTATATTTGCTGTCCTCTTTTCCCTAAGGCATCCCATAAATATTATAAAACCTAAAAGAGTACCTGTTCCTTTCTTTCCTCCGTAACATTCATGCCTGTGCAAAAATCACACCTGCCTGACTGAACAGAAGGAATACGCCCCGAAAAATCCGCATCCAGAAGCTCCAGAGCATAACCCCTGTCACGGCAGAAATTCACAACTATATCTATATCATAGCCCACATTATTACCGTCCTTTATCAACCTCGCAAATTTCTTCGCAATTTGCTCGTTATAAATCAGATTGCTTCGCAATCCCGCAGGTACCGGGCTTGAACCCGGCACCTGCGAAAAGCTTCTCCCACCACCTGAAGGTGGTGGGTTATCTTTTTGATT
>JAILBX010000022.1 GCA_024680675.1 Lachnospiraceae bacterium
CTTGGAAGTCTTCTCTTTCCTGGAAGTCTTCTCTTTCCTGGAAGTCTTCTCTTCCCCGGAAGCTTTTTCTTCCTTTGAAGTCTCTTCTTCCTTTGATGACTCGTCTTCTTTTTCCACCGTGTTCTTCTCTGTTGTCGGATATTTTTTTACTGCAAATACATCAACTCCGTTAAACATCGAAGAAAAAACTATGGTAGCCGCCAATAAAACGCTTATTACTCTCTTATTCATTGCTCCTTATTCTCCTTTTTTTATTTTCATAGGATTCATCCCCTTCAAGGGCCTTCCTAAAATCTACCTTTCTATAAAAACCTGACGAATTCGATCTTTCCATAAGTATATTTATCTATAACTTCCCAGGCCTCTTCTTCCGTTACATCCTCTGATCCCTCAGAATAAGGCTCTAAATTGGAATAGTGCCACCTAAGATCCCCATTTTCATCTTCATCAGTAAAAACCGATTCAACAATCTTTATTTCACTATCCTTGTAATTGTAGTAGGCCCAGCTGGAATAGGCAGCTCCACCGGATCCCTCATTTGCTATCATTGCGTTGTCACAGATATAATAGCGATTTCTTTCACTTCCGTTTACCAGCCGGATCATTTTTTCATCCACTATTGTAAATATGTTATATATTATACTGTCTCCACCTTCTTTACCGCCGTCTTCCGCAGGAGTCGTCTCTCCTATCAGCAGCTCATCCACACCATTACCGTCTATGTCTAAGGCCGTATATCCCAATCCCGCATTTCCACCATCTCCATAAAAAAATACAGGTGTGACTTCCATCGTCGACTGTTGTTCTTCTGTAAAACCGGTTTGAACTCCTTTTTTAAGCTCCTCTATCAATTTCTTATACCTGCTGTCAAGCTTTATATCAGCTTTACTGTTTTCTTCATCCTTCTCATCTGCCGGATCAAGTGACTCTTTTTTCCCCTCTTCAGAATTATTATCATCCCCCGCCGGCTTTAAAGCCTCTTCCCCTGATGGCTTCTCTTTTAAGCCTTCATCTGTTTTCTTATCATCTAAAGCCGACTCTCTGTCAGGCATGCTTTCTTCTACTTCTCCCGGATCTTTAACATTCCCCTCCCCGGGTTCTTTACAAGCCATTAAAAAAATACAGGCAAAAACCGCTAAAACATAACTTTTTTTCATAATATTTATCCCCTTTTAGTTATCAAATCTACTTCTATAACAATTAATATATCATATTATTATTAAAATTCTAAATATTGTTTTTATAATTTGAGCATTTTCTGATCCCTTACAATTTTCCCAAAATATTTCCACCTGATCTTTTCTAAAACACGACTCCATAAAGAAATACAAAATATTTGATAGCTTTAAACAGCAAATAAGTGTATTATATTTCATAAGGGGGTTTTCTATGGAGCAAATGGGAAAAAAAGTAAGGATAAAAATCAAAAAAGACCGGGGAGCTGTTTATAAGCCTTATAAGCGGCCGCTTTTGTCAGGGATCGATCTTACAAACATAAAAGCCTTCCTGAAACATCCCTCGGTCTTAGTTATTTTGTGCGCTGTTTTATTACTTATTTTAGGCGGATTCTTTACCTACTCCATATTGTCCTCTAAGAAATCCGATTCTCAGATAAAACCAAATGTTGACATTGTGGCCGAAGCCGAAAGCAACCCTGTTGATGCAGGCAAAGTAATAGAAGAAGCCAGCTACGAAGGCAAGGTTGACAATGATCTCATTAAAAATGCTGAAGCAAATAAAGAGTTAAGCTCAACCGCAATTCTTCCATATAATGAAGATACAGGCTTTGGATATCTGAACAACTGTGTTTTCCTGGGAGATTCAAGAACAGTCGGAATGGTGAATTTTAAGTACATTTCAGATGAAGATGCCCTGGCTAAAGTCGGCATTGCCCACACCGCAGTTGAAAAAACAACTTTTACTCAAAATTCCGGTAAACAATATACCGTTAAACAATACTTAAGTGCAGTCTCTCCAAAGGTTGCCTATGTTTGCTATGGAGTAAACGGTTTAGACAGCATATCCGAAGAAAAATATATTGAAAGCTACACCTCCCTTGTAGACAAGATCATAGAATGGGCTCCAAAAACTAATATAGTTCTTATGGCCATATGGCCTGTTGATGACAACGGCATCTATAAAGGGAAGGTAAAAAACGAGTGGATTGAAAAATATAATAAATTTCTCCTTTCTCTCGCAGAGGAAAAGGGTATCTATTATCTTGACGTGGATACGGTACTTAAAAATGATGAGGGTTCTATAAAGGAGGAATATGACAGCGGCGACGGTCTCCATTATTCTTCATCTGCCTACAAGGTCATACTTGATTATATAGTTACCCATCCAGTGCCCGGTGTTCCTGATGATGGTGAATACAAGGTTCACTATGTAAAGCCTTCAAAAGAATACAACGATATAGTATCAAATACAGCAGCCTCAGAAGCTCAACTCACAGATCCTGTGGCCGCTGCCGCTGCCGCTGCAGCAGCACTGCAAAACGCCACCACAGATTTAACTGCGATTCCGACGGTGCCTGTGACTACTGTTGAAAGCTCTGCAGAGACTTCAGGGACTTCTGAGTCCTCCTCAACATCAACTGCTACAGTTACCGCTACAGCTGTTCCCACTCAGACCCCTACAGAAACGCCAACTCCTACGGAAGCAGCGACTCCTGTTCCAACAGAAGCAGCGACTCCTGTTCCAACAGAGCAGACTCCGGAAGTTGCTAATGAGGAGAGTTCTCCTTCTGAAAGCTCAGATGAAAGTTCTAATGAAGGTTCTAATGAAAGCTCTAACGATAGTTCAGGTGATGCTCCAAGTGACACAGCTCCTGCCGAGTCCTCGGAGTCGGTTGAGACACCTTCAGAGGGTGATGCACCTACGGGTTAAAGTTTTAAAAGATTTTTAAGATCTATCAGTAAGATCACTATGACCAAAAGAGAAGCCTCAGGCTACCTGTCTTCCAGGTACTCACCATTTATCCTGACCTGTGTGAACTCATCCAGTGGAATAAGGAGATATTTAGCTTCATCAATATAGTCGGTTCTTATATTATCAGCAACAAAGGCTTTTGCGTTTACTATAACATCATCAAGATCTTCATCCCCTATCGCCTTGTCTCTGGAGGGTACTGATTTAAGCTCGGCTTCAAGAGAGGCAACTTTTTTTACCAGCTCTCTCTGTTCCTTCTCCTTCATCGCTTCATTTAAAGCCTTTTCATCGATCAGGTTTTCTATGGCAACCTCTTCCTCGGCAAATTCTTTATTGCAGTTATCCTTTATGAGCTCTGCCTTTTCAGGCTTTATATCATTTTCCTTAAGAACCCGGTCCATAAGAGGCTCACTTAGCATTATCTCCTTTTCAGCTCCTGTTTCCTCTGACTCACCATTTTTCATAATACTTAGACTTTCCTGAATATCCATAAGGACTTCTTTTGCCTTTTCTTCATCCTCTCTATAAGCCTGCTTTACTATGTCTGTAAAGGTTTTCTTTTTTTCAGTGGCTGTACGCTTTACACCGCAGCCCAGAACATCCTCTATAAATTCAGGTCTTGAATTTTTGGGATCCTTTATGAAATAGTCCACCCTGTGAATATTGGAGCTATGATCATCAAAAGCGGGAAATAGAAAACCGATCTCCGGTGAAGCCACAACCCAGTCCCTTATCCTTGCTCCTATCCTGTTTTCATCCGATCTGTAACCAAGCCCCGGCTTTGAAAGCTCTACCGGACAAATAGCAACAAGTATGTACTCATATACCTCCTCGGATTCATCAAGCTTCATATTATCGCTGGTTCTTGTCATAATATCGTATATATCATGAAAGAGAAGGATCAGATAATTGCCCTCACAGTGGTATCCCTGTATTATCAGATCATAAAGACGATCCAAAAGCTCTTCATTCTCAAGGGAGCTGGATCTTAAGCCATTGAAAAACTGCTGCTTTCCCCCTGCCTCTTCCTCTTCCTTTGGAAAATCAAGCTCAAGTATATTATTACCTACTGTTCCTCCCAGGGTTTTCCTTGCTATCTCCAGAAATTTTTGAAATTCCTCAGTCTCCAGACTCAGAAAGCTTTCATTGATCTTTAATACCCTGTTCTTATTGGAATCCACATAGCAACCGGCCATACGATCTATGTTACAGCTTTCTTTTTTAAGTCTTCTTCTTAACTCAAGCAGGTCTTTTTTATTCATCTGCCATTATCTCCTCTTTATTTATTATTGAAAATCAGCCTTTAAGCTGTTTATGAGAGAATAAAGCTCTTCGTGTCCGTAATCCTTACCCTCTTCGCTTAAAACTGTATATTCGATATATCCCTTTTCGTATAATTCCAGATACCTGTCTACCCTTTCAAGACTTCCATTATTATTTATCCTGGCCCTTACCATGTAAACTGTTTTCAATCCTGTCTCAAGCTCCTTTACATCCTCGATCTTCACATCAGGATATTTTTCCTCAAGCATCTTTTTATAGTCTTTAAAATAGGCCTTGGGATTTGTTGCACCGGACTTTGAATCTATGATAACAACTCCGGAGCTATCCGTTAACACATAAATACCATCGCTCTTTTGAGCTACTTTAATATCCTTATCGCAAGCAAAGGAAAGGTTAAAGAAAGAAGAATTCTGTCTTATTTCTCCTTCTTTAAGCTCATAAAAGCTTCCCGAATCCCCTTTATTGACCTCATAGCCTGTATAGGACAAAAGGTTAAGAAGAGCAGAAAGGATAAATGCCGCCAAAGCAATAATAACTATAGTTATTATTATTTTTAGAGGTTTGCCTTTAAATGCTCCTATAAGGCTGTTATTCTTACCTTTATCAGGACTCTCTTCTTTTTCTCCTGTATTTTTATCCGGCTCATCCTTCTTTTCCCTGTGCTCCTCCTTAGGGACTTTTACCTCACTTTTCCGGGCTTCCTCCCCTTCTTTCAGCTCTTCTCCTTTAAGAAGCTCCCCTGTTTTAAGAGACTTATTTTCTTCCTTTTCAATAAAATCCCTTCTGATGATCTTTCCACAGTAGGGACAGAACTTCATGTCTTCAGCTACAGGATTTCCGCATTCACTACAAAACATATTCTCTCCTCCGGCAATAAAATCTATTGTTATCTTACTCCTGTTATGATTTTTGTTATCACTTGTTATTTATCGTTTTCCTTCTTTTTCATAAGCTTGATCACCCCTTTACTTACCTGATCATAAAGAAGCCTGTAGAGCTTTGAGGCCAGGATGGATAAAATGAAATTCAGGGGTACAAATATAAAGAAATACCAGAAAAAGAGGTTTGCGTCCTTTGCTATATATCTGTAGGCTATAGAATATATTACTGCATCAAAAACCCCGGTGAACATATATATTTCAAAAGATACACCTGATATAAGCTCAAATAATCTCCTCACTACCGTATTTTTTACATCAATATCATAAAAGATAAGAAAAGCGGCAACGGAGCCTATGACCAGGGGAAAGGCCTGATAACCGCTATCGACCTTTGATAAAACATTCCAATCAAAAAAGCCTCCCTTTGCACCTATATAAGAAGCCAGGCTGTTTATCAAAGCCATAATAAAGACTATCAGTGTCAAAAGAAGCTTATTATATTCAGGCTTTTTCTCCCTGATAAAAACTCCTATGTAATAATACATGACCGGATAAAGGGTCTGAAGGTAAGCCGGAACAAGGTAGGGGATCACTGTGGGAAGGGAACATATGAAAATAAGACTAAGGATCAGAATGATCTTTTCTCTGTCACTTTTAAGACCCTTCCAGAGAATATTCAAAAAAGGGATCAGTAATATCATACATATGTACATACTTACATACCAGGCAAAGCTGTAATTTGCGATTCCTTTTATGGTATCCTTAAAAAAATATATTTTCCCGTAAAAATGGTTGGATACTATGACCTTGATGACTGTTATTGAAACATAAGCCACAAGTATGGGCAATAATGAAAGGTAATGCTCTAAAGATACAGTCTTATTACATTTTAAATAACCTGTTAGCATCATAAAAAAAGGAACTGCCCACAATAAAGCCCATCTGACAAAAGTCATTATAAACATTTTTGTACCTGACATTGGAGTCTGATAATAACCACAGTTTAAATAAAAGTGGACAGCTACAACCGAAAAGGCAGCCAGAGATCTGATGATATCAAGCCCGGGAACCCTTGATTTAGATTTAAGCTCCATTTTAAAATCCTTTCTCCCCATAAAAACAGTCATCCCCCGCCTTTACCTTAGTTGAAGGAGGGGGATCTATAATAAGGTATCTATTGAGTTTTTTCTCTATAACAACCTGAAATGTAGTACTCTACCCTGTCAAAGGACTCATCACAGGTCATTTCCTCTGATATAGTCTCTCCGGGATTTATAAGGTTTTCCGCATTCGTGAAGGAATCCCACATATGATAAACCAGGTCACTTCCGTTAAAGAACAGAGCCGTCAATATAACCGACTCTACGGGAGCAGAACCATTATTGGTAACCCTGAATTCAACGCCTCCGGAAACATTTGTCTGCTCCACGGAAACATCCTTTATTCCGGATTCATACATAAGATCCGACATTGCAACTATCTTGTTATCAAAATGATCTATAACCTCTGTCAGTGAAAAGCTCTGTTCTACTATGGAAGTTGTTCCGGGTCCGATCACGTCTATATAACCCTCAACCTCTCCAACCTCTTCACCTGATGCCGAATATGCCGTTGTTGTAAGCGTAACATTTGCATTTAGATTTCCGTTATTTTTTAAAACCACAAAATATACGGCATCTCCCCAATCCACATCCTGCTTAATATAGGTATTCACTATTTCTATAGAAGAAGACACATCCTTCTCTTCTTCATCTGCAGACTGAGTACTTTCCTGCAGCTCTGAAATATCCCTTGTGGCACCTTCACTGGCTGAAGGATTTGTATTGGTATTACTATTTCCCGAACTACTCTTACCTGCCGGTGTCGGTTCAGCACTTTTTTCTGATGACCCGCCGTTTTTAGGCTTTTCTTCCCCTGAATCAGTTGAGTTTTTTTTCTGGGGATCAGACTCTTTTGCCACTGCTTGCGTTGACTCCGAACCGGCTACAGCCTCTGTAGCCTCCAAAGCTTCCTCATCTGACATATCTGAAGACTCGGTGTCATCGGTAACAGTCTCATCCACATCCTCAAGGAGATCCCCTTCAGAATAATCTTCCTCATTTTCTTCACCTGCAGCCTCAGTTAAAACCTCGGAATCCTCTTCTAAATAATCAGAATCTTCATCGGATTTTTTCATGCCAAAAGCTATTAAAACTATTATCAGTACAAGAAAAACAATTGAACCGGCTATAACACACCAGAACCAAACCTTTTTATAAACAGGTTTTTCTTCCTTCTCATCCACTGTTACTTTAGATCCTCTTCCATAGTCACTAAAGTCTCTGTCAGTATCCTTTTCCTCCGAAGAAGAACTCTTTTTACCGGCTTTATTATCCTTTTGCTCTTTTGAAGCTGACTTTTTATCCGTTAATTTTTGGGATCCGGGCTTGCTCTTTTCAGAAGATGTCTTTTTCTTATCATTGCCATAGCTCTTTTTAGAAGGATAATCAAACTCAGCATCAGGATCATCATCAAGATCCGGATTGATATTCCAATCAAAGCTTTCAAGATCATCATCTTCTATTTCATAATCCCATTCATAAATCTTTGCCATAATATCCTCTTTTGGTCAACTTACTCTAAAATCTTTCCAGGTATTTTCATCGGTTCATCTCCGACTTAAATCCATCAGAGTAATGATCCTTTATTACCTCATCTATCTCAGCCAATCCGGACTGAGGCATATCCCCGGGAATAGTGTTTTTCATGGCGGAAGTAGCATTGCCGTAAATCACCGCCTCTTTAACATCTCCACCGGATTTTATCATTCCATACAATGCTCCTGCAATGTAGGAATCACCGGATCCAATACGATCAACCACATCTATTCTTTCATAGGGTTTCTCTTCATAATAGGCCTTCTCCTCAGCACTGTAGGCCACTGATGAAAAATCGTGAGACTTTGGACTATGAACTGTTCTCTGGGTAGCGAAGACAGCCTTAATAGGAAATTCCTCGGTAAATGATCTTATCATATCACGAACATTTCCTTCTTTTTTAAAGGTAAGTCTGGCAGTCGTCTCCGAACAGAAGAAAATATCCACATAGGGAAGTATGGAAAGTATTGTTTCCCTTGCTTCATCACCGCTCCAGAGATTACCCCTAAAGTTGACGTCAAAGGATATTATCGCACCCTGTTCTTTGAAACGATGTATAGACTCAATTGTAGTTTCCCTGAGTTTTTCAGACAGAGCAAGAGTTATACCTGACGTATGAAAGCACTTCGTGTCCCCGAAGACCTTGGGATCTATCTCATCAAGCTTTAAAGAGAAAAAGCTTGAGTTCCTTCGGTCGTAAATGACCTGTGGCTTACGGGGATAAGCACCATATTCATAAAAATACATTCCTACTCTGGCATCAACTTTATTATCATAAATAAAATAGTCATCGGACACTCCGTAGGAACGGATGGTAGACTTCATATATTGTCCGATATCATGAGAAGGTATCTTTGAGATTATCCCCGTATGAAGTCCTAACAGACCGGCTCCCACAGCTACATTAAGCTCTGCCCCTCCCACATTCTTCTCAAAAACATTGGTACGTGCAAGACGCCCGTTTCCGGGGGGTGAAAGCCTTAACAGCACCTGTCCCAAAGTGATAAGATCAAAATTTCTATCCGGAAATATCATATAAAAACACCTCCTTTTTTTACTATGTCATAGTGGTTGTACAGTAAAGATTATACCACATAAATCACCTGCAGCCATTATTTCAAAAACAGATCAAAAAACCTATTCGCATAACTTAGCAACTATCATATTTATGGTCTTTCCGTCTGCCTTTCCCTTTAAAGCGGGCATAACTTCTTTCATGATAGCTCCCTTATTTTTGCCTGCTATAAGCTCCGCGAAATTTTCATTCAAAAAGCTCTTTATCTCCTCTTCACTCATCATAGCCGGCGCATATTCCTTTATCACTTCATATCTGAAGCTATACTCCTCCTTAAGATCAGTTCTTTCATCAGGACAGGTATCAAGCTGCTCCTTGGCGGTTTTTAAAGACTTAAGGATCACCTGATCTACCAGTTCTTCCTTTATATCATCCCTTGTTCCCGCATCTATTGCTGCCTTCTTTACATCAGATACCAGAGAGGATATTGCATCCTTTCTTGCCTTATCTCTTGCCTTCATAGCTGCTATCATATCCTTCTGAAGTGTTTCAAACTGCATTTATCCTACCTTCTTTCAAATTTTTAGTAAGTGGGTTATCTTTTTGATTTATATATGATTGGTATAAATATTTCAACAATGTCACAAGCTACATTATATAAGAAAAGGCTTCCTTTGAAAAGTAAATTCATTTTCTAATGTAATTATTTATCAAACATGTTATTATTATTTCTATAGCTGATCATTTAATATAATATTTTAATAGCGGAGACAGGTAAATGGAAAAAAGCAAGGTTATTAATAACTCTAAAGAAAAAGTGACCACTCTGTGGATCCTTGGCGACAGTACTGTAAGCGCTTTCTCAGACAATTACTATATGCCAAGATACGGTTGGGGTACAAAGCTTTGTTTATTCTTTAAGGATAATGTTGAATTCAATAATCTTGCCATTTCCGGTACCAGTTCAAAAAGCTTTAGATCAAGTGAAAATTATAAATGCTTTATAGAGGGTGTATCACAGGGAGATTATGTAATAATAGGTTTTGGCCATAATGACGAAAAAACAGGTGCTCTTACCTTTACCTCTCCTCTTGGAGATTTAAATACTCCGGGTTCCTTTGCTCACAGCCTTTACAGCTATTATATAAAGCCGGCAGAGGAGGCAGGAGCTCATTCTATCCTTGTGACCCCCATAGCCAGACGGGATGAAAGTGGAAAATATGAAGGAAGCTTTGTTCATATCACAAAGGATGGGGATTATGCCAAGGCAGTAAAAGATCTTGGAAAGACACTTTCCATTCCCGTATGCGACCTTACCAGGGAAACAGCGGATCTGGCTAAAAAGGTGGATTTTGACAAGGATCCCGATAACGATACACTGTTCCAGCATGCCAGAACCGGTTCCAATATGCTTTCAGTTGACGACACTCATACCAGTCTTTTCGGTGCAGTAGTAAATGCTTATCTTATAGCTAAGGATATTGCTTCCTCCCCTTCTCCCTTAAAGAACTTTCTTAAAGAAAAACTTGAAAATCCCCTTGAGAATCCGGGATATTGGAAGGATCTTTCCATAAATAAAGACTATGTTGATCCGGTTTACATAAGACCAAGCAAAGGCAGTGATCACTGGCCCTCTCTAAGAGATGAGAAGGGAAATGTTTGGTATGCAAGCGTGTTTGGTGATGTGGACAAGGCAGGTATCAAAAATACCAAAGAAGCATTTTTGGGAGTTAATGAAGACAAAGATATGACCATCAGCATGGGTATCTCAAGGATCAATGGAAAGATCATGGATAAATCTGACGGTATAGCCATGTATTTCACCAGACTTTTGGCAAATGATTCATTTTCATTAAGTGCAGACATTAAAATTGAAAGCTTCAATTTCTCGGGCTCTCCTGCCGATTATTCAGCCTTTGGCCTTATGGTGAGAGATGATATGTATATAGATGAATACAATGGGCTTATTTTAGGCGATTATGTTTCTGCCGGTATAACCTTCAGGCCCGGATATGAAAGAGGATCCAATACCTTCGCAAGAAAAAGCGGTCTTTTAGACTTTGAAGGCGGCCAGCTTAAAGATCCTCCAAAAGAAGGTGATGTGATAAGAATGAAGATAGCTTCCACCGGTGACGGCTACAGCGGGTGGATAGAGGGTTATGATGAGGTCATCTCAGGCTACGACTATACTCTTACAGCCGTTGACAATCAGTATATATATGTGGGATTCTTTGCTTCCCGCTCTGTTACCATATCTGTTAAAAATATTGAACTTGTTATCAATGGTGAAATTGCAAAGGATTATGATATCAAATGGTAGGCTGCTTTAAAATTTAGCACCTTTATCTTTCTTCAATAAACATACCTGTAAGTCTTGGGACATTAAATCTTCCTGTAAAAAGGTCACATTTACATAAAAACTCATAAAAAACATGGAAGCCCTGCCCGGCCATAGCCTCGTAGTTTCCCTGTCCCTTTGCCAGTATGATATCAGCTTCCTCCAAAGCTATCCTTCCTTCATCCCTTAGCATTTTATAAACCATACCGGCTATAGCTTCTCCATTTGTTACTATCTTTGCTATTTTATCAAGTCCTACATAGCGGGCATCCTCTTCTGTTACATCATTGAGTACCTCGCCACCCCTTACCATTGCACTTAGTGTCAGCTTTGGGAACCTTTTCTTTAACTCTTCAAGCATTAGCTTATCTAAGACTATTTCTCCGCAATTATCACATATCAAAAGAAAGCTTCTTCCTCTTTCACATTCCCTAAGAAAAGCTTCATAAGTCTTTACATCATCCTCTCTCATTCGGGTGTCCTTAAAAAGCTCAAGAAACTCCTTTTCATCTACCTTGTTCAAGGCTCCAAAATCTATATAGTTACCTATTCTTGCCATGATAAGGGACTTTGCCAGAGGATCCTCTGAAGACTCTATTTCTGACTTAAGCTTCTCTTCCATTGAAAGTACCAGGTCATTATACTGCTTCTTTATCATACGATAGTCCGCAGCCTTTCCAAAATATCTTTCATGTAACTTATTGAAAAGGTAAACCATATAAGGACTGGTATCCTCGTCATTTCTCTTTTCCAATAAACCTTTTATCTCAGCCAGATACTCTTTATTATCTGTTTTATCCTTTTGCCTCTTATAAAGACATTCCGCACAGCTTTCAACTATCCTCATCCACGATCTCCCTGATAAATATGATATATTTTACCTCTTACAATAATATTATTATTCCGCTTCTTCCCCTTTCAATAAACCGGCAGTAACTCCATATACCTTTTTAAAGAATATAAGGGATAATAGCAAAGATATAACTTCAGCTATGGGAAAGGCAAACCATACCGCATTGAGATTACCCGTAAGAGCCAAAAGATAGGCCACCGGGATAAGAACTATAAGCTGACGTCCTACGGAAACGATAAGCGAATAGATACTCTTTGAAAAAGCTTGAAAAATCGAACCCATAACTATAGAGCAGGCAGCCATGGGAAAGTGAATGGCAATTATCCTCATTGCCGGTATACCTATTGACAGCATATCCTCAGAAGCACTGAACATACTTAACAAAAGTCCCGGAACAGCTTCAAAGACAATAGTTCCTATACTCATAATAATAACTGCCAGCACAAGTGAAAACCTTAAGGCCTCATCTATCCTATCCTTTTTCTTTGCCCCGTAATTATAAGCAAGGACAGGAATAAGACCATTATTCATTCCAAAGACAGGCATAAAGAAAAAGCTTTGAAGTTTAAAATATACACCAAATACTGCTGTTGCCGTGGTAGAAAAGGCGATAAGAATGTTGTTCATCAGATAAGTCATTAAGGATCCTATGGACATCATCAGTATCGAAGGAATTCCCACAAAATAGATTTCCTTTATAGCATCCCCCTTGGGTTTTATTATCTGTGATATTCGGATCTTAATATCAGGGTTATATTTTATATTTAAAAAGAGTCCTAAAAATGCTGCAACAGTCTGACCAAAAACTGTGGCATAGGCTGCACCTGCAACCCCAAGAGCCGGAAAGCCAAGAAGGCCAAATATCAGAATAGGATCAAAAATAATATTTATTATGGCACCGGTAAGCTGTGATATCATACTGAAAAAAGTTCTTCCTGTGGATTGAAGAAGTCTCTCAAAGGTCACCTGGCAAAAGAGACCCAATGATAAGGTACATACTATGCCAAGATAGGCAGTCCCGTCATTTATGATCTCTTCATTTGCCGTCTGAGAAGCTATAAATCCTCTTGAAAGAAAAATTCCCATTAAAAGAAAGAGAAGAAAGTTCATAAAGGTAAGAAAAATACCCACATTTGCAGCCTCATCCGATCTGTCAAATCTCCTTTCGCCCAGAGACCGGGATAAAAGAGCATTTATACCGACTCCGGTACCTGCTGCAAGAGCTATCATCATATTCTGCATAGGAAATGCCAGGGTTACTGCTGTGAGGGCATTTTCCCCGATTTTTGCCACAAATATACTATCTACTACATTGTAGAGTGCCTGTACGAGCATTGATATCATCATTGGCAGTGACATAGTCACTATCAGCTTTTTTACCGGCATCACTCCCATTTTATTTTCTTTTCTCTGATCTAAAGCATTACTCATTTTTTTCCTTTCAAATCGACCATCAGCCCTTCCCCTCCCTTAAAAAGGAATCAGGTCAGGGAATCATCACGCTTTTTCTTTAACTCCCTTCTAAAAAGCTCTGACATCTTATTCCTTCCTTTTTCAGTTTCCAGATCTGCAATTGACATCTCACCGTTAAAGACCATTGATAATATTCCTATATAGGCCTCACCCAGAGCCGCTGTCAATACACCTGCCGTACCGGCACAAATGGCGGCTCCGGCTACTGTTCCCGCCCCGGGAATAAGCTTTATCAGGTTAGATACTATAGTTTTCCCCAGGATAGTTGCCCCTCCGGAACCAAGTGTCGAGGAGAGGAAGGCTGTCAATATGCTTTTATTGACATCAAAACCAAAAATAACCGTAATCGATGCTATCATACTAAGCTGAGTAGGTATCAGCATGGCAGAATCAGTAAAGGGTATGGGTGCAGCCCCCTCTCCTGCTGCTGCCAATACAGCGGCAGCAACAGCTGCATGTGCTTTTTTTCTTTTTTCCGCCAGACTAGCTATCTGCACATTCTGTAAGGTCTCTATAAGCTCGTCCGGCAAGGCTTCCCCCATTACCTGTATCAACTCCTCCAATCCATATGCTTTTGCCGTATAGTCCTCATCTATTTCATAATCCCTGGCCAGAACGGGTATTATCTGAACCACGTCCAGATTTTCATTTAAAAGAAGCTGTCTTAACTCTCTTGCATTCCTTTTTGAAAAGGACTGGGTAAGAACGATTATTATGGGAACTGTGGTTACTTTGTTTTCCTTTGAAAGTTCCCTTATCCATTCTATTTCCTCGGGCTCCACCCTGTTTGAGGCAGTATTTATACAATACCATATGCAGTGGATCGCCTTGTTTATATCTTTGGTCATAAAACCATCTTTTATCTTCTGAACCACTTCATCTCTTACCTGTTTTTGTACTTCTTTACCAAGCTCAAAGCCTCTGGTGTCAAAAATAGTCAGGGGAATATCTTTTTTACTTATCTCCCTCATGTGATCGGTAACAGGCTTTCCGATTCCCGTTTTAGCCAGCTCATCCCTGAAAACAGCATTAATAAGAGTACTTTTCCCAACTCCGGTTTTTCCGGCAACAATTATATTAAGATTATTTAGATTTTTTATCCTTTCACCGATTGCCTTCAGAGCATCCTGGGCGATCTTATCTACTTCCAATGCCACAACCAGTCCTCCTTATCTTTTTTTCCAAGTCAAAGCTTACAAACTAATCCACCTCTTGAATAATGGATAATACTGCTTCTTTTATCCTGTTGTTTACTTCAGCAGCCTTTTCAAAGGAATCAGCTTTTGAGTAGAAGTAAAACTTGATTTTAGGCTCGGTACCTGAGGGACGGATTCCAAACCAGGATCCGTTTTCAAGGAAGAAACGCACTACATTGGATGGTGGAATGTCCTCATAACCTTCTGTATAGTCAATTACCCTTGCTACCTCAATACCTGCGATACTGCTTAGGGAAGGAGCTTTAGAGGATTCTCCTTTTGAGTCGCTTTGTCTTAGTTGTTCGGGAAAAAGCCTGTCCTTTGGTAAGGAGGATCTTACACTCTCCATCATACGTTCTATTCTTGCAGCGCCGCTTATCCCCTGTAAAACAAAATTCGGTTCAGACTCTGCATAGTAGCCGTATCTTTCCCCAAGCTCTGAAAGGATTTCAAAAAGACTCTTTCCCTGCTTCCTGTAATAAGCAGCGGCTTCAGCCACCAGCATTCCGGCACTTATACCGTCCTTATCACGGATATCCGGACAGGCAGCATAGCCTACAGATTGTTCATAGCCAAAGAGATAGGTATAACCGTTTTTTTCCAAAAACGGAATCCTTCCGCAGATATTTTTAAAACCGATAAGTGATTCAAACATCTTCACCCCGTAGGAAGCTGCAATTTCTTCTGAAAGTGAAGAAGTCACAATGGATTTTACCATTGCCCCCTTTTTTGGAAGAGTCCCGGCTGATCTATGTCCTTCCAGTATATAATTTACCAAAAGATAGCCCGTTTGGTTTCCGTTAAGCGGAACATAGTCCCCCTCCTTTGAACGAACCTCTATGGCAAATCTATCAGCATCGGGATCGGTAGCCATAATAAGCTCCGCCCCAATTGATTCTGCCAGTTTTTCTCCAAGGGCAAAGGCTTTTGGGTCTTCGGGGTTTGGATAACCCACAGTAGTAAAATCCGGATCCGGATCCCTTTGTTTAGGAACAATATGAAAGTTCATAAAACCTCTATCTGCCATGACTTTGGCAAAGGGAATCGCACCGGCTCCATTAAGAGGGGTATATACTATGGGTATTGACAGATCTAACTCATTGCCACTATGTATAGATATTGATTTCACCTTATCAAGATATAAAGTGTCCTCTTTATCTCCCAGTATCACAATCTTGCCGGAATCTATCAGCTTCCTGTAATCTGAAAAGTCAACATTGGAGTCAAGAAAATAATCAAGCTTTTCTATACTTTCCATCATTCCCTTTGCAACATCTGCACTGACCTGACAGCCATCCTCCCAATACACCTTATATCCGTTATATTCAGGTGGGTTATGAGAGGCAGTTATGTTTATGCCTGAAACAGCTTTTAACTCTCGAATAAGGAAGGCCAGCTCCGGTGTGGGACGCATTCCCTCAAAGGTATAAACCCTGATCCCTGCCCTTGCCATAATGCAGGCTGTAAGCTGTGAGAATTCCTCTGAAAAGTACCTGGGATCATGAGCTATTATCACTCCCCTTTCCTTAGCCTCAGACCCGGCTTCTTTTATATAAGCCGCTATCCCCCTTGTTGCACGGGCTACCGTATAATAATTCATGCGGTTGCTTCCGACGCCTGTTATACCTCTGAGTCCGGAGGTTCCAAAGACCATATCCTTTGAAAATGCCTCAGCCATTAAATTTTCATCCTCTGACAAAGCCTCAAGCTGTGGTCTTAAACCATCCTCCTTAGGCATCTTTTCCATCCAATCATTAAAACGCTCTTTATATGTCATTATCAACTCTGCCTTTCAAATATTATGATTAAGTTGTCAAAAGTGCTTGATCACTGTTATTTATGATCATAGATAAAACAACTTATAGTAGCTCCGGATCAAAAAACAAATCCGGGTCAGACCGGCAAAAGAAAATATTTCATCTTATTCTTTTGCATTTATCTTTACTTTTATTTCTTTAATACCACAATAATCATTAATACCCTTTATAATAACCCTCATCGTTCCCTTATTAACATTATTGATATATCCGGCCACTTCATAATCTTCTCCATAAATGAGCTCAACCTTATTCTTATTAAGGATCGCAATCTCAGAAAAATCATCCCCATCCAAGGTGATAGCCTCACCGGTATAACTCTTTATAATGTAACCATTTATACTTGTTTTAGCTATATTATTTTCCGTCACATTAATATCCAACGTAGCTCTACCGGATAAGTTATCGCTTTTTGGCAGCACAGTCAGGGTATATGATCCCTCCTCAAGCTTATCCTTACTTTCCAACTCATTTCCGGCATCATCACTGACCTTGACCTCAAACTGCTTTGCAGGTATCAAGGTACCATTTTGATCCAGCATGCATATCTTTATTGCACCTGCCTTGATCCCCATATATGCGTTCACGGCATTGACACTGTTTTCATCAATCTCAAAAGCATTTATGTCAAAATCAACGGCTTTAGCTTTCTTGGAAAAATTGCCCTTACCTGTTATAAGTACCTTACCGGCAGCATTCCCGACATTTTTATTATTATTGTAGCTATACTTTATCGAATAATCCAAGCCCTCTGCCAGTTCCTGACCCTTATAGGTGACCGTAACCACGGGTACAGCTCCTTTTACTGCATAGATTCCTTCCTCAACCTCTATATTCAGATCCCCTTCTGCTGCCTTTGAAAGATCCACCGGATTTATCTTAAATGTGCTTTTGACGGATGTATTATCGGATCCGGCTAAAAGAATGCTTGCTGTTCCCTTGTTAACATTATTGGATATCGCCACTATGGCAGGTATAGTATCTCCATTTTCAGTTTCATAAGTTCCTTCATCATTAAGATAATAAGTTATACTATTCTTTTTATTAAAAGTAAGCTGCAGAGACTCCGGATAAAGCTCTTCACCTGTATAAGTCACTGCTTCAGGCTTCTTGATTTTAACGCCCTTAAGATTTGCTAAGGACTCTATTTCCTCAGGATCAATATCTTTCTGAACCGATACGATCTCAAAAGACCCTTCAAAAAGCTTACCGCTATAATTTCCCTTACCATTTACCAGAAAAGTTGCCGTACCGATCCTCTGATTATTATAATACTTAACTGTATAATCCACGTTCTTAACAAGAGTCACCGACCTGTCATAGTCCTTTACTATGAAAGAAGGTTCTATCTTCGCACCTGTATAAACGTATTTGTCCTCAAGGCCCTCAACTCCGATCCCGGATTCTTCCTCCGGTTCTTCAGACTTGATATTAACCTTAACAGCTACAGTCACACTGATATTTCCGCAGGATACCCTTATTGTTGTATCACCCTTTCCAACCGCTGTGAGCAATCCCTTATCACTGACAAGTGCAACCGACTCTGAAGCGCTATGATAGGTAATATCCGCATTTTCTATCTCTTTACCTTCTGTATCCCAGACTAAAACCTGAAGCTGCTTTGATTCTGACTTGGAAGTAAAGGTCACGGATTCAGGGGAAACACTTATCCTTGCAGGGACTATGGTTTTCTCCTT
>JAILBX010000063.1 GCA_024680675.1 Lachnospiraceae bacterium
CCAAAGTAAAGAAGATAAACCTGCGTGCAGGAAGCTGGTCCATAAAGAGCAAGACTTATTCGGAGGAAGGAGACAGATGGACCGAACGCTGGGCGGAGATCGGTACCAAATCATTTGATTATGTAGCTCCTGAGCCAGATGTTGAGGGCGGATATGAGAGAGATGATAAGCCTGCGTATATTCAACCTATACTTAATAAAGATGGTTATACAACCACCAGATATAAGAAGGTAACATATCGTGAAGATGGCGAGACCTATACTGATGAGGAGGAATATGAAGTGGTTCTGGCAACTCCGGGATTTTTCAAGGGAGAGCTTCCAAGCTTTAACATCGAATAAAGATGGTGTGCATTATGCTGTGTAAATATGAGAAAAGGAGAATTGAGTGAATATTATCTCGCTTGAGAGCCAGGAGTTTCCTACTTGAGAGCCACCCTATTTCTTAATATTAAAAAAAGTATAACCACAAGATGTAGCAACACCCTCGATAGTTTTTATCGAGGGTGTCTTGTTTATATCTATTATGATTCTATTTCATCAATGAGCCTTTTGAGTTTTTTAGCCAACTCTGTTCCCTCATATCAGTGGTTGCTTCTACGTAACACTTCTTACTGTAGGGTATTGTTGCTACAAACAAATATGCTGTGATTACTCTACCGGTTTCGGTATCAACATAATTCATAGTTGGTCCAGACCAATCAACCTCAATTTCAATACCGGGTTTGTAATCTATATGGCTTGTGTAATTTCTATCAACAGTATATTTGCCATAATTCTTTGTAAATGTTATGTACGAACACGCCTTAACTCCCTCATTTTTACATTTATCACTATACTCCTCCCATAAGAGTTTCAAAGTGACTCATGTCTTTTTTAATTCTTTATGTACATAGGAATAATCAACAGCTGCATACCTGATCTTGTATTTGAATTTTCGGGATAAAATAAAGCATACAGCCTGTCATCATCCAAGGTAGAAATATCATCCAAGTCTCACCTGAAGCTTCGAACAGTGCTTGTATTTCTGCTACTGTATTTCTTGAAACAGGGTACAAAGTATCTTTAGTCTGTAAATAAAGAGGATAGGTATACATAGGGGGCTTGTTACTATTTCTTAACTGTATCGGTAGCAATGTATGCAGCATAGACTTATAAAAAGGTATAAAAAGCAGCTCCCTTATAAAATTGTAACCCCTGCTGCCCTGTGTTATAATAAAAAAGACATCAGAAATATCTAAGCGCTGATTTTTACAAAATTTAAAAAAAAGCCCAGGAGTTTTTTAAGCGCAGGTATATATAGTTATAATCTTTTATCAAGGAGTGCCTATGAGTGATAAGAAAGAAAAAAAAGGAATGGATGTGACAAGGCGTGAATTTTTAAAACTTACGGCGGCGGGAGCAGCAGGTATTGCGGCATCATCTTTAATTCCCGGTGGAATAGGAAATGTTTTTGCAGCAGAAAAAACAAGTGATTCTGCCTATAAAGTCCATCAGGAAGGCCAGGACAGAGCGATAAACGAAAAGATCAAAATTGAAGCTCCCAAGGAAAAGATAAGGTATGACATCATAGACAACCATCTTCATTATTTGGATTTTTTAGAGCATACAGACGGCTTTCCCGCCCTTTGTGATGCTATGGATATGTCCGGGGTTTCAAAGGCTGTAATATTTGGAATGGGCATTGCAAAACAGTGGGATTCAAGCATGCCGGAAGCCCCTTCCTATTACCTTAGCAATGACTCAAGATGCTACTACTATTCGGCAACGGATTTCCTCCTGGCTGAGGATCTTTTGGCTCAGCCTGAAAAGATAAGAAAGAGATTTTTCCCCTTCTGCTGCGGCTTCAACTGTAATGACAAATTTGCGGCAGATCACGTTGAACAGCTTCTCAGACTGTATCCTAAATTCTGGAGCGGTATCGGGGAAATAATGAGCAGACATGATGACCTTACGGCCCTCACTTATGGAGAGCCGCCCCATATAGACGGAGAAGGCTTCCTTGGCATATTTGATCTGGCGGCAAAAGAGGGGCTGCCTGTCCTTGTCCATCACAATATTACTGCCCAGAATACCGAGAAGATCCTTTATCTTGAAGAGCTGAATAAAGCCCTTGAGTATAACAAAAAGTGTAATATCATATGGGCACATGTGGGAATCTCAAGAAGAGTTGAAGTTAAAAATCTGATCGAGATAGCGGATAAGCTTCTTAACCGGCACAAGAACCTGTGGATAGACATCTCATGGCTTGTTTATGACTACTATTTCTTAGATGAGTTTCCAAACAATTTCTATGACGGAGACAAGCTGGATGACTGGGTAGACCTTATTGAAAAGCATCCTGACAGATTTCTTGTTGGAACAGATAAGGTTGGACATTGGGCAACATATCCGGCTGAAGTGGTTAAATATTATAAGCTCCTTGACAGACTCAAGGATAAAACCGCAGATCTGATCATAAGGGAGAATATCCTGTCACTTGTTAAGGAGTATAAATAATGGGTGGGATCGGCAGCGGAGAGCTTTTACTGATACTTCTTGTGGCTTTTATTGTTGTCGGTCCAAAAGACCTGCCAAAGGTTGCAAGGAAGCTTGGAAAGGCAGTTAAGAGCCTTAGAAGGATCCTTAGTGAGCTGACGGAAGCAATGGATTCTGAAGAAAAAAAGGGAAACGAAAATTTAGAGTCTGATGACAAAGGAGGATGAAGATGCATATAGGAGTACAGGAACTTATCGTTATCTTACTTATTGCCGCTGTGGTTTTTGGAGGCGGAAAGCTGGCCGGCGTTGGTAAGGCTCTGGGAAAAAGCGTCAGAGAATTCAGAGAAGAGGTTAAAGATGACGGTAACAGTAAAGACCCGGTAAAAGAGAAGGAAGATTAAAATGTCTGATGATAAGAAGCCACTTCTTTCCCATTTTAAAGAATTACGGCAGCGACTGATTATAGTTGTTGCCGTTTTTTCAGTGGCTCTGATCCTTGCCCTTACCTTTTTGTGTGATCCGGTTTTAGAGTTTGTTGAAGAGCCCCTGCTAAGGAGAAACATTCCCATAATCTATACCGGGGTGAGCGATGCCTTTCTCATAAGATTAAAAGTGTCCTTTATTTTGGGCATTATTATTTCAAGCCCTGTAATATTCTTTGTAATATGGCGATTTATTAAGCCTGCCCTTTATGAAAGGGAGATAAAAAAATTCAGGCTTTTGTTTACTGTTTCCCTATGTTTATTTATTATGGGGATCATCTTTTGCTATAGGGTGGTGTACAGCCTGGCTCTGGATTTTTTTATAGTCGCTGGAGAAGGGATTGCAGAGCCCTTATTTGCCATGGATAAGTACCTGAATTTTCTCCTGTCATTTCTTTTGCCCTTTGGAGTGGCCTTTGAACTTCCCGTTGTAATTTATATGCTTGCAAGCCATGGGGTTGTGGATCACAAGCAGCTCTCAGCACTGAGAAAATATATCCTTCTTCTCATTGTGACTATATCTGCCATCCTGACCCCGCCGGATGTCGTCTCCCAGATCATGCTGAGCGTCCCATTGTATTTACTGTACGAGATAGGGGTCTTAGTGGCAAGACTCTGCAAGAGACAATAAAAGATGAGGGTGTTAAGTAAAAAAATCTTCAATAGGATAGTATAAAAAATTATGGACGAAACCTTAAATATTAAGTGCCCTGATTGCGGGGCATCCTTTAGCTTTGATGCATCAATAGGTAAGCTTAAATGTGAATATTGCGGCTGTGAGATTTTTACAGAGGAAGCAAAGATCTTTTCCGCAGCCACCGGCAAAGGTGCAGATAATTTAGAGGAAAACCAAAACAGACATTGGGATTTTGAAAAGTCCTCCTTTAAATCATATGTATGTTCATCCTGTGGCGCAGAGCTTGTTGCAGATGCTGTTGCTACTGTTATGCGTTGTCCTTTTTGCGGAGATCACGCCATAGCAGCTGCACGGATATCCGGATCTATGAAACCGGATTACATTATTCCTTTCAGTGTTACAAAGGAGCAGGTGATCGAAGAATACAAAAAATACTACTCCGGTAAAACTGACAATATTTTCAATAGTATCATATGCGATCATAGTTGCCCTGTTGCATGTTATTTACTATATATGTAGCTTTGAGCCTATTAG
>JAILBX010000083.1 GCA_024680675.1 Lachnospiraceae bacterium
GCATAGTCATCCACATTAGGTCCGCAGCAGATCTTTTGAATAGGCTTATTACCATCATAGTTACGAACATATGTCTGATATCTGCGATATTCATCTGCATAGTGGCTGGGACGCATATTACCGCCACATCCCCAGTTTTCATTACCAACGCCTACATAATCAACCACCCAGGGCTCCTCATGTCCGTTTTCTTTTCTGAGATCAGCCATAGGTGATACTCCCTTGAAGGTCATATACTCTATCCATTCGCTCATCTCCCTTACGGTTCCGCTTCCCAGATTAGCATTCACATAGGTCTTACAGCCAAGCTGTCTGCAGAGCTCGAAGAATTCATGAGTACCAAAGCTGTTATCTTCAACCACCCCGCCCCAATGGGTATTGATTATTTTCTTACGTTTTTCCCTGGGTCCTACTCCGTCCATCCAGTGATACTCATCGGCAAAGCAGCCACCGGGCCATCTGAGTACAGGAATCTTCATTTCCTTAAGGGCGGAAACCACATCCTTACGCATACCGTTTTCATTGGGAATATCCGAGTTTTCCCCTACATAAAGTCCTTCGTAGATACACCTTCCGAGGTGCTCTGAAAAATGACCGTAAATCTCAGCATTGATCTTGCTTTTCTTGTTTTCGTTGTTGATTACCAGTTTAGCCATGTTTTCTCCTTCTCAAATATTATTCAGACCTTACAATATTTTCCTGGCAGCTTATAAATGAGCTCCCTTAAAATATATAATAAAAGAGTCCTCTCTATAAATCAAACAAAATATATATTTTATTCTAAGCAAATGCTCATATATTTTCTTAAAAAAAGCAGCTGGCCGGTATAGTTGTCAAAAGTCTATACCGGCCAAATTTATTGGTTATGCAAATAAGATTTTTAATTTGTGATCAACCCTTTACAGCACCTGCTGTCATACCGTCGATGATATATCTCTGGAAGAGAAGGAAGATAACAAATATAGGAAGAATACCAAACATTGATCCTGCTATAAGTACATCATAGTTATTACCGTATGGTGTAAGCAGTGTATTAAGTCCTATAGGAAGTGTGAACTTCTCGGCTCCCTTCAGTACCAGCAAAGGCCAGAGTATTGAGTTCCAGGCACCCATTGCACAAAGGATACCCATTGAAGCAAAGGCCGGCTTTGTCAGAGGAAGAATGATCTTTACTGAAATATAGTATTCATTGGCACCGTCAATTCTTGCAGCACTTAAAAGATCCTTAGGCAGACCTCCCAGATACTGTCTGAAGAAGAAAATAGTCGATGCACTACATAATCCGGTTATGATAACACCTGTATAAGTATCTATAAGATGGAGGGCAATGATCTCCTTGTACATAGGAAGCATAAGAATTTCAAAGGGAACCATCATAGTAGCTATAACAAGTGTAAACAGTACATTTTGCAGAGGGAAATTATACATAGTCAGTCCATATGCAACAAAGTAACAAATAAAAAGAGTAAGAACTACGGACACAAGTGTGATTATCAGTGAATTCTTATACCACATAAAGTACTTCTGGGAATCCACATTTCCTCCAAAAAGATACTTATAGTTATTAAGGGTCATTGTGCTGAAATCAAGATCTATGGAAAGACCCCTTCTTATAAGCTCTGTACCGGGTCTGAAGGAAGCCAGCAGACCGGCCAGAAGAGGAAAAGCTATGATAGCACATAACAAGGCATAAAAGCCTGTTCCCAAAACTGTGAAAAGAATTCTTTTAGGCGAATGAGAAAGATCCTTTTGTTTATTCATAATCAATCCTCCTCCTTCTTAAATGTTCCGTTCAATATAAGCTGTACAAAGTTGATTATAAGAGCGACCACAAGAAGTACAACTCCCACCGCACAGGCATAGCCCATATCGTTCTTCTCAATACCACGCTTGTAAAGATATCCAACGATGGTAAGACCTATATTGTTAGGTGAACTGTTGCCTGCCCATAACATATAGGACTCAAGGAACATTGAAAGTCCTGCATAAACGGAAATGGTAAGCACGTAAACAGTAGTGGGCTTCAAAAGAGGCAGTGTAACATATCTGAACTTCTGTATTGCAGAAGCTCCGTCAATATCAGCAGCTTCGTACAGGGAAGTGTCAATAGCCTTCAGTCCTGACAGGAAGTAGAGCATATTAACTCCTGTCCATCTCCAGCAGGCAACTACCAGTAGTGCCAGCATTCCGGACCAGCCGTTTTTCAACCATTTATAAGTTCCAAAGCCAAGGGCTTGAGATATCAAATTCATCTGTCCTGTCTTATACTCTGTGAACATAAGTCTGAACAGAGTACCGGAAATAACTACTGAGGTTAATGCCGGCATATAAAGTATTGCCTTCCATACTCCCTTTGCCTTAACAATATTTGAATCCATAAGAACGGCAAATAACATAGGGAAAGGAATCAGAAGTACCAAAGTAAAGAACATATATTTTGCACTGTTTGAAACAGCGATCATAAATACCTTATCTTTAAGTAGTTTTGTGTAATTTGCAAGTCCTACCCAGTCTGATTTAATTGCTCCGATATCCTGGAAGCTCATAGTAAACGCTGTTATCAGCGGATATATCCAAAAAATAGCAAAACTCAAAATAAAAGGAAGAACAAATATATAAGGAGCCACTTTTTGAGAATAAAGGAAATTTTTGCTCTTCACAGACAACACCTGCCTTTCTGTCAACTTTTTTAAAAAGAGGGGATATCAGAGACATTACCGATATCCCCTTCTGATCATTAAAACAACTTAATCTGCCTTATCGTTTCTTACTGCTCCATATCTACAGCATCCTGAAGCTCCTGAAGAGCATCATCTACACTGTAATCAGGATCCTCAAGAACCTCATTCAAAGTAGTTGTACATACATACTCGTTGATAGTAGGGCTTATAGCTACTACAGAGATCTTTCCGATGTTGTCCATTCCGATTGAGCTAAGTACATCATAAGGATAGTTGATGAAGAAAGCATTGAACTGGTTGTTGTCATCGTGTGCGAAAGAATCCTGTGTCCACATAGCTGTGTTACATACGTCAAATCCAAGTGTATCCCAGATGTTCTGCTCACCTTCGTCTGACATCTTAGCCCAGCAAAGGAACTCTGCTGCAAGATCTGTGTTAGCTGACTGTGCTGTAACAACTGTACCTGTACCACCGATACCTACTGAACACTTCTGTCCCTCTTTGAATACAGGACACTTAGCTATATACCAGTTACCTTTTTCTTCAGGCATATAGTTTGTGAAACGGCTCATATACCAGAGTGCCTTAGGGAATGAAACGATGTTCTTATCCATAATGTTCTGGAAACCTGCCTCAAGATCAACGTGTCCGTCAGGAGAGATCATAGCTAAACCGCTCTTTAACCAATCCTGCTGCATTGTGAGCATATTCTTTACAGAATCAAGCTTACAGTTTGCAGGTCCTTCAAATCCGCCTGTCCAGTCATCGCCGTTCTCAGCCATTGCAAGCCATAACCAGTCTGTTCCGCCTGTATCTACAGATGTCCAGAACTTAGACTCATCTCCTATAGCAGCCTTGTACTCTTCACCAAGCTTTACATAATCATCCCAGGTTACTACTGAATCGATCTTCTTGATAACTTCGTCATTTGAAATTCCCATAGCCTCAGCCATAGCAGCTACATTATAGAACATTGCTGTTGCACCTACGTGGTAAGGAGCACCATAGTAATGTCCGTCTTCACCCTGATAGGTTTCCATTCTTGCAGGAACCATTGTAGGCATATAATCCTTACAATAATCATCAAGAGGGATCAGCCACTGATCCAAACCTGCTACTACGTTAGGGAACTGTCCAACTTCTACATCACAGATATCAGGTGCGCCTGTTCCTGCTTCAAGAGAAGTAAGAAGCTTTGTATGCATATCACCATAAGGATATGTTGTACAGGTTATTTCAATAGCCTTGTCAGGATTCTTCTCATTCCATATCTCAGCCATCTTTCCGTAATGCTGTCCGTGAAGCTCTACGAATGTCCACATCTCAAGGTGTGTTCCGTTGGGATCACCAAAGGTAGATGTAGGTATCTCTTCCTCAGCAGCCTCTTCAACTGCATCAGCAGCCTCAGCTACCTCTTCAGTTGCTTCAGTAGCCTCTTCAACTGCCTCGGTAGTTTCAGTTGCTTCCTTTGCAGCATCTCCGGCATCAGCAGCCGGCTGAGCAGCTCCGCCGCCGCAGCCTGTAAGAAGTGCAGCTGTCATAGCAGTTGATAATAATACACTTAATAATTTCCTTTTCATTTTTTTCCTCCTTTTCTTTTGTACAGCCTTATTTCGACTGTATTTATATAATAACTCAAAACCTTTATATGTTCAATGATTATTTTAGATTTTTTTTAAATATTTTAATGTTTACCATTTGTTCATTAAATTTGCGGCGGATTTTTAGTTAGTTTTGACTAATATAACTCTAATCATTTTTTTCTTATAACATTTTCTACAAATCACATTTTTAATAGTTTAGTGCATTCTAAACAAATTAACATATCATTCATTGTTTATTTATACTTTTTTCATTTTTTGCCCTTTATTTTGTTGACCGGATTCGATAAAAAATGCTATAATATTTTAGATTTTACTAAACTTAATATGGGAGAGATCAGTATGGTACATATTTCTAATCTTAAGGATGGCCTGGAATTGTTTAAAGCTCTCGGTTCCGATATAAGAGTACATATAATAAGCATACTTTTGGATGAAGGACCTATGAGCATGAACAAGCTGGCTGCTCATCTCAAAATTACAAACGGTGCCTTGACAGGTCACATCAAAAAGCTTGAGGAATGTGGCATTATTAATATTTCAAACGAAACTTCAGGTCATGGAAATCAGAAGATCTGTTCTGTTATGCAGGATAAGATCCTTATTGACTTTGATACTCCCATAGACTATTCAAATACCTACACCGCAAATATTAAGATCGGTCAGTTTTCAACCCACAAGATATACCCCACCTGTGGACTTGCAACCGATACCGCCGTTATAGGTGAGCTGGATGACATCAGGTACTTTGATCATCCTGACAGATTTAAGGCAGATATAATGTGGTTTACAAAGGGCTATGTGGAGTATAGTGTCCCCAACCTTATTCCGGTTGGAAACAGGATAACACAGATTTCTTTTTCTGCGGAAATAAGCTCAGAAGCTCCCGGCATAGACAATAACTGGCCTTCAGATATAAGCTTCTATATTAATGACAGGCTTTTGGGAGTATGGACATCCCCCGGAGATTACGGTGACGTACATGGAGTTTTCACTCCTTCCTGGTGGCCGCCCAACTGGAATCAGTACGGACTTCTTAAGCTTATAGTTATCAACCGACATGGAACCTTCCTTGACGGACTTAAGATATCAGATGTAAGCTCCAATGATCTTAAGCTTGATTACACAAGCACCATAAGGCTGAAAATGGCAGTGGAGGATGGTGCCAGACATATAGGCGGCCTTACCCTTTTTGGAAAAAGCTTTGGCAACTATGATCAGGATATTAATGTCAACCTGTCCTATACGCCAATATAAACGGAGGTTAAATAATGAAAAGAAAACTAATGCTTTCCGCAACAGCCCTGCTTTGTTCATCTCTTATGGCTTTTACAGCCTGCTCAGGGGATCAGGCAGCTGCAGTACAGTCAGATCCCGCTGCTTCAAAAAAGAGTATGGATGAGGATGTAAAAGAGGATCAAACCCAGGCTAAAGAGTCTGCAGGTGAAGTAAAGGAGCTTGCCCTGAAAAAGGCTTCTCACACAAACCCGGTAACAGGAGATACCGGCAGCGGAGAAATAGTATACGGCGGTGACCCTTCAGCCTTAGTGGACGGGGATAAGGTCTACCTTTATACAGGACATGATGTTTCCACGGATATGGAGGTTAAGGATTCCATATATAACATACCCGAATATCTTTGCTATAGCACAGACAATATGCAGGACTTTACCTATGAGGGAGTTGTAATGACCATGGACAAGGTTTCCTGGGCAGCAAATGCTACTTCAGCCTGGGCTTCTCAGGTTGAAAAGTATAAGGATAAATACTATCTTTACTACTGCTCCTGGGAAAAGAACGGAAAACAATCCATCGGCGTAGCTGTTTCCGATTCTCCCACAGGCCCCTTTGAGGATATAGGGGAGCCTTTGGTAAGAGGCAATTTCACAAAGCCCAATACCTCCTCCTTTAATGACATAGATCCCACTGTTTTGGTGGACACTGATGAAAAGGGAGAAGAACACAGGTATCTGGCCTGGGGTAACAGCATACTCTTTATCTGCGAGCTGAATGAGGATATGATCTCCGTTAAGGACATAAACGGTGATGGTGAGATCACCTGCGGAGCTGCAGAGACCGGCAATATAGAAAACGATATAATAAAAAGAACTACAGGTATAAGCGAATATACCGAAGCCCCCTGGCTTTATAAGGGAAAGGATAGATACTATCTTTTCTTTGCCCACAAATGGAGAGAATGTATGGCCTATGCCACGACCGATGACCTTCTTACGGGGGAATGGAAGGATCAGACCCTTATAATGAATCCCACCTCCACCTCCAATACGAACCATCCGGCAGTTATAGATTTTAAAGGTAAGACCTACTTCATCGGACACAACGGAGCCCTTCCTGCCGGCAGCGGCTTCAGAAGAAGCGCAACTGTTCAGGAGCTTACCTTTAATGAGGATGGATCCATAGATATTATGGAAGAAAGCGCCTCGGGAATAATGCAGGAAACCCTTTCCATAAAAACTCCTGACGGAAGCCTTATATCCCATGAAAGCTATGACAATTCCTTAGCAGACTCCGATTATCCCTATAAGGAGGTTAAGCTTGGAAGTGGTCTTGGCAGCGGGGAAAAGGACAGCTTATTTGTCCTTAAAAAGGGAAAGGCCGACAAGGATAACGAGTATTATGTTTCAATAGAATCCGAAAACAAGCCCGGCCTCTATTTTACTGTTACAGAAGATGATAAGATAGTGCTCTCCCAGGATACTGACGCCTCAGAGGAAACAGCAAAGGCACAGACCTTCAGAAGCCTTTCGGCCCTTGATAAGAGTCAGGGAGTTAGTCTTGAAAGCGTATCAAAGCCGGGCTTCTACATAACACTTGATGCCGGGGGCCTTATACTTAGTGATGGAAGCGAGCCCGAAAAAACAGTATTTATTATTGAATGATATAAATGATATATTACAGGAGGTCTTATGAAGAAGAAATTAATAAGTATTTTGCTATTCTCGGGTATACTTGCCCTCTTTGGATGCACTCAGGGGACCGCTGTCCAGAATAGCCCCTCGGATAGCAAGGAAAGCCCCTCTGCAAAAGAAGAGGCAAAGGAAGAGGCAAAGGAAGAAGCAAAGGGCAGTGAAGAAAGTAAGGCTGCAGAAAGAGCAGATATGGGTGACTATGATCTTACCGTCTCCTACGACGGATATAAAACTGCAGATATCTCATCCCCCCAGGTTGCGGTACATGACCCTTCTATCCTCAAAGCCGACGGAAATTACTATATCTTTGGTTCCCATATGTCTGCGGCAAAAAGCAAGGATTTATTGAACTGGGAAATGATAGCCGACGGATATATGAAAACAAACCCGGTTTACGGACAGATCTATGAGGTGGCAGATAAAGCCTTTGCCTACAGCGGAAGTAAGGACAGTATAATTCCCACCGATGACAAATCCACCCATGTATGGGCTCCGGATGTGATCTATAATGAAAGCATGGGTAAATACTGCATGTACTACTGTACAACCTCGACCTGGAATGCTTCAAATCTTTGCTTCGGGATAGCAGATAAGCCCGAAGGCCCCTATGTATGGCAAAAGGCTCTTATCTATTCAGGCTTTACCACAAAGAACATAGATTCCACCGATGTCCTTGACTATGTGGATGAGGATTATGCAAAAAAACACTATATAAAGGCAGGAGCCTATAATTTTGAGGATTATCCAAATGCCATTGACCCCACTGTTTTCTATGATACCGACAAAAGGCTCTGGATGACCTACGGTTCCTGGAGCGGAGGTATCTTCCTTATAGAGCTTGATCCCGAAACAGGTGATGTTATCCATCCTGAAACGGATGAGGAAAATGGTGTTGACCGCTATTTTGGAAAAAAGCTTCTCGGAGGCGGCCACATCTCCATAGAAGGACCCTATATAATGTATGATCCTCTTTCAGAATATTATTATCTCTTCGTTTCCTATGGCGGACTTACCAGTAACGGCGGTTATCAGATCAGAGTCTTTCGGTCTAAAACAGTAGACGGAAGCTATGTGGATATGAAGGATGCCTACCCTGAAAAGAGTGCTCTTCACGAGAATTTCGGACTCAAGCTTTCAGGTAACTACAAGCTCCCAAGCCTTGAAAAGGCCTATATGGCCACAGGACATAATTCCGCCTTTGTGGATGATGACGGAAAGATGTATGTGGTATATCACACAAGATTTAATGATAACGGTGAAAATCACTCACCCAGAGTTCATCAGTTCTTTACCAATAAAGAGGGCTGGCCCTGTATGCTGCCCTATCAGACTCAGGGTGAGACCATTTCCGAAAAGGGTTATGAGGATTCGGAAATATTGGGAAGATACTTTGTTTTAAGTCAGGGTACGGATATAAGCAACGCCATAGCCAATCCCAAGATAGTCTATCTGAACGAAGACGGAAGCATAACTGCCAAGGAATCAAAAGGAAGCTTTAGCTCAGAGGACGGAAGCTACTACATGGATATTGAGATCGATGGTGTTAAATACAGCGGCGTATTCTGCAAAATGAAGGATGAAGCCGGGGAAGATGTTATGACCTTCTCTGCTGTAGGTGAGAATACAACTGTTTGGGGCGTTAAATACCTTAATAAATAATAATATAATAAGCCCCCTCATGAAAGGAGACCAAATGGACAATAAACTTGAGTACAATAAACCCTGGATACTGCAGAGAGCAGATCCCTACGTAATGAAGGCAGATGACGGAAGCTACTATTTTACAGCCTCTGTTCCCGCCTATGATCAGATCATATTGAGAAAGTCATCAAGCCTTGCGGGCTTAAAGGATGCCAGGGAGATCGAAGTCTGGCATAAGCATGAATCAGGTCCCCAGAGTATACATATCTGGGCACCGGAGCTTCATTATCTTTTCGGTAAATGGTATATCTACTATGCAGGAGGGGATAAGGATGACATCTGGGCTATCCGCCCCTATGTCCTTGAATGCAGCGGAGATGACCCTATGAAGGATCCCTGGATAGAAAAGGGAAAAATGACCTGTGCAGAGGAAGATGAGTTTTCCTTCAGAGCCTTCTCTTTAGACGCTACGGTTTTTGAATCCAAGGGCCAGTGGTACTATATCTGGGCTGAAAAGGTGGGTGTCGGAAAACAGATCTCCAACCTTTATATAGGAAGAATGAAAAACGGCTACAGCCTTGAAACCGTTCAGGTTCTCCTTACCACTCCCGATTATGACTGGGAAAGACACAACTTCTGGGTAAATGAAGGCCCTGCGGTTATAAAGAGATACGGAAAGATATTTGTTACCTATTCAGCCAGTGACACCGGTATCCATTACTGTATGGGAATGCTGACTGCCAATGAGGATTCTGATCTTTTGGATCCCCTCTCCTGGAAAAAGGAAAGATATCCGGTTCTTTCCTCCTCCGAAAAGCATGTAGTTTACGGTCCGGGACATAATTCCTTTACGGTGGATGATGAAGGAAGAGATATTATGGTCTACCATGCAAGGACCGAGACCGAGATAGTAGGAGATCCTCTCTACAATCCCAACAGACATGCCATGCTTATGCCCATAAAATGGGAGAATGAGAGACCTGTTTTCTCCTATGATTAATAAAAGAGGCTTTTATAGCAAAAAAGCTTATAGCCATAAAAAGAGAAAAGGCGGGGAAGTTTTTACCCCGTCTTTTCTCTTTACTTTATAACTGCCTGGCGGTAAAAAATATTTTTATTCGATCCCAAGGAACTTATAATCCTGATCTTCTATGGCAGCTTTTACTACTTCTTCATCCATATCTCCCTTAAGAGTCAGTATGGCACTGCCCTCCTTATGACTTACCTTTGCTTCCTCCACAAAGTCAAGCTTTTCAAGAGTCTTTTTTACCCTTGCCTCGCAGTGCTCACACATCATTCCTTCAATTTTTACGGTTTTGGTCATTTCACCATATCCTCCTTTATTTTTTTCTGTCATTTCATCATCTTTGTTCCTGCTCTTTGATAACAGCCTTTCTCCCTCCAAAGGCCTTACAGGATCCTTTATCCTCTTATCCCTTGAAGCATCCTTTATCCTTACGGTATTAAGCCTTAAGGCATTTGATACCACACAAAAACTGGAAAGACTCATGGCAAGAGCCCCAAGCATGGGATTCATGGTAATACCCAGGCTTTTTGAAAAGACTCCTGCTGCCGTAGGGATAAGAATGGAATTATATATAAGGGCCCAGAAAAGGTTTTCCTTAATATTTGTATAGCTTCTTCTGCTAAGCCTTATGGCCGCTGCCGCATCGGATAAATTACTTTTCATAAGCACCACATCTGCTGAGTCTATTGCCACATCCGTTCCCCCTCCTATGGCCATTCCTATATCAGCTCTTGTAAGTGCCGGTGCATCATTGATCCCGTCTCCTATCATAAGCACCTTGCCATACTCCTTAAGCTCCTTTATAACAGCTTCCTTCCCCTGTGGAAGAACCGATGCCACAACCTCATTGACTCCCGCCTCTTTTCCAATGGCTTTTGCGCTTCTCTCATTATCCCCCGTCAGCATGACCACATAGATACCCATATTTTTAAGCTCTTCTATAGCCCTTCTGCTGTCCTCCTTGATAACATCGGAAACAGCTATCATTCCTATAGGCTCCCCTGCAAGGGTAAAGAACATGGGGGTTTTTCCTTCATCTGCAAGCCTTGCGGCCCTTTCTTCAAGATCCCCCGGGAGCTTTTCACTGTCCTCACCATTGGCTTTTCTTATTTCCTCCCTTATAAACTTAAGGTTACCGGCGCAAAGTATTTTATCTTCCCCTTCTTTTCCCTTATTAACAGAAGGATTGTGATATTTTCCTTCTCTATCCACCAGAACAGCCCTTAGACCATTACCGGATATGGCTTTAAACTCTTTAATATCCGGCTCTCTTTTCACAAGGTGAGCGTACTCCCTTTCAACATACTTAACAACTGCTCCTGCCAGGGGATGCTCACTTCTTTTTTCAAGATGATATGCAAGAGTCAGGAAATCCTCCCTTGCCTTATCCCCCTCCCACATACAGATAAGGTCTGTTACCTCAGGCTCTCCCTTTGTTATGGTGCCTGTTTTATCAAGAGCCGCAATCTTTATATTCCCGGTTTCCTGCAGGCTTTCGGCATTTTTAAAAAGGATTCCGTTTCTGGCTCCCACTCCGTTTCCCACCATTATGGATACAGGAGTTGCAAGACCAAGGGCACATGGGCAGCTGACCACAAGCACACAGATCCCCCTGGCCATGGCAAAGCCGCTGCTTTCCCCCAATATCAGCCATATAAAACAGGTCAGCAAAGCAATTACTATGACCGTGGGAACGAAGATACCTGATATCCTGTCTGCCAGCTTTGCCACCGGTGCCTTTGTAGCCGCAGCGTCCGATACCATCTGTATTATCTTTGAAAGGGTGGTGTCCTCCCCTATCCTCTCTGCCCTGCATTTCAAAAATCCCGACTGGTTTATTGTTGCCGAAGAAACCCTGTCTCCCTCCTTTTTATCAAGGGGTATGCTTTCTCCCGTAAGAGAGGCTTCGTTTACGGCTCCTTCTCCCTCTATAACGACTCCGTCCACGGGTATGCTCTCTCCCGGTCTTACCACAAATATGTCTCCTATTTCAACCTCTTCTATGGAAACAGTAAACTCCTTCCCCTCTCTTATGACATTGGCAGTCTTTGGAGCCAGCTTCATAAGACTCTTTAGGGCATCTGTTGTCTTCCCCTTGGAATGGGCTTCAAGCATCTTTCCTACAGTAATAAGAGTAAGTATCATGGCTGCAGACTCAAAGTAGAATTCATGCATAAGGCCCTTTGCCCTCTCCATATCTCCCTCACAGGCATATCCTGTCATTATAAAGAGCATTATAACCGAATATATAAAGGCCGCCGAAGAGCCAAGTGCTATAAGACTGTCCATATTTGGAGACCTGTTAAAGAGGCTTTTGAATCCGCTTATAAAAAATTTCTGGTTTATCACCATTACAATTGCCGCAAGCAAAAGCTGGATAAGTCCTATGGCAAGAGGATTTCCCTGAAAAAATGAAGGAAGGGGCAGGGAAAGCATACTGTGTCCCATGGAAAAATACATAAGCACTATCAAAAAGACTATAGATGCCAAAAGTCTCTTTTTAAGGACAGGTGTCTCCCTGTCCTTTAAGGCTTCTTCATCCTCCTTAAGCTTTTTCAGATAATCGGATTTTGACCTGTCCCCATCCTTTCCCTTAATCCTAGCCTTGTAACCGGCATTTTCCACAGCCCTCACTATATCTTCACTGTCAGCGCTTCCCTCAACCCCCATTGAATTGGTAAGAAGGCTGACACTGCAGCTCTCTACTCCCTGAACCTTTGAAACCGCCTTTTCAACCCTTGCCTGACAGGCGGCGCAGGTCATACCCGTAACCAGATATTGTTCCATCTATAAACTCTTCCTTTTTCTCTTTCTTAACATTTTTCGTAATTATTCATAAAGACTTCCCTTGTTACTATTGTCAGATCATTCTTATCATCTGTCCTGGCAACTATATAGTCTCCCTTATTTCCCAATGAATAAGACTCCTCGTCCCAGCTGCTGAAAAACTTTACCTGCTTTTCAAGCTCCTTTGCCATAACATAGGATTTTTTTATGGATATGCAGTTTTTTATATATTTCTCAAGTCCTCTGCTTTCCCCGCTGAGTCTGTTCCTCAATGTAGGGATATAGTCTGTATCGTTATGATAGGCTTCACCTGTCAGCTTAAAACATTTGGTAAATCTATCCCTGCTTATGGAATAAGCCTTTCCGCTTGCATCCATCATGACATAATACTTGGGATCTATCTTTGTATTCACATCTCCCGCCCTGGTCCTTACGGTTACAGGGGTTCCTATATCCCATAGATTGGTAAGATCCAGTACCCCCATGGTCGCGGATCTCTTTACATACTTCTTAAAGCTTCCGTCATTTATATCAAGCTCAGAAGCATCCAGGGTTTCATTGGAGGCAAAGTATCTGTTCATGGTCATTCCAACATAGGAATCTATATCCATATCCTTATATATTACATTATACTTGTGTTTTGAGATAAAGCCTCCTGCCTTATCCAGATGCCCTCCTCCATCTCCCACATCCTTGGTAAGATATTCTATCAGCTCATCAGCCCTTGCCTCCCTGATACAGCTCCTGGTGGACAGCTTGTAACCGTCCGGAGTCTCATTGAAAACAACGCAGGTATCGATAACATCCACCTGAAGCAGGAAGTCCGAAATAAGGCCTAAAATATTGGGATCGCAGGGCTTTGCATGGATCATGGCAAAACGGTTGTCCCTGTTATAGACATATCGGATAAGAGCTATCCCCGCTATCTCCAGCTCCTTCAGGGAAATATTTGAATTTATCAGCTGGTTGATAAAGGGCTTATCATATTTTAGACTATCCCTCATATCCTTATCCAAAGGATGCTTTGCTTCTATGAAATTGCCGGTATCCGTCATAAGACCGTAGTAGAGGCAGGTGGATAACTTTATATTGTTATTTGCATCCACTCCCTCCTGGTTTAAAAGATCCCAGACCAGGGTCGAACAGCTTCCAAGCTCAGGACGTATGTCCGTAAGCTCCCTGTTTTTTATGGCAGAACCATCCACCTGATGATGATCTATGATGGCCAGAGCATCACTGTCAAAGTGGGTTACATTACTTTCTCCATCCTGACAGTCCACAGTTATGAGCAGGCCTCTGAAATACAGATCTCTTTCAGCGCAAAAGAGCATGGGTATCCTCATTTTTTCCACCAAAAGCTTCAGATTTGTCTTCTGTATCTCGTTTCTGCCTCCGTATATTATGCTGGTATCCTTCTTTTTACTTTTAAAATAAAGATACAGTCCGTAGGCTGAGGCTATTGCATCTGCATCCGGATTATCATGGCATTGTAAGGTTATCTTCTCATATTTTAAAAGATCTTTTAGTCTCATTTAAATCTACCCTTCCCGCTACCCTTTGAAAGATCCCGGGGAATTTTTTCTTTTCCGTTCAACATTATATTCTACCATATATTTACTTTTATTGTACAAAAATACCAATCCTTTTGTTATACTAATATAGTGGGGTGGTTCTTAAGGATTATTATATGCCATTATGACAGAAAATATTTTATATTAAGGGAGGTTACAAGCATGATCAGGTTAGTGGTTTTTGATGTGGATGGTGTACTTACCGACGGTAAGATCTATGTGGATGAAAACGGAAATGAGAGAAAAGCACTTCTTATGACCGATGTAGACGCATTAAACATGATCAAAAAGGACGGATATATGATAGCCGCCGTTACCGGAGAGAATACAAAGATCACATCATATTTTGCAAAGCGCTTTATGTGGGATGACTTTGCTTCAGGCTGCAAGGATAAGAAAGCTGAGCTTATAAGGTTTTCCACAGATATGGGAGTTGATCTGGATGATATATGCTATATAGGAGACGGCATCTATGACCTGGAAGCTATTAAAGCGGCCGGCTTTGGGGTATGTCCCTCAAATGCCATAGATGAGGTTAAGGCGGTTGCAGATATGATACTTACAAAAGCAGGCGGTGCAGGCTGTATAAATGAACTCAGGAAGTGTCTGTCAACCCTTGCGGATTAAAAATAACAGAAAAGCTTTTATAAAAAATTCAGGTTTATCCGGTGCTTCTCACATTGCACCGATAAACCTGAAGTACTCTTCCTGTCCTTTATAAAAGGGATAGTCATGTCCCGCTGAATTCTTACTTATCTTCATATAATCTCCAAAGTTACCCTTTAATACCTTATCATACATAAGAGGAACTGAGACCCTCATATTCTCAAAGGGGATCTCGATATTATAAGAATACCATTCCTTCCGTCTTAGTCCCGGGCTCTCAAGAGTCACCATATAGGTATAATATGTGACCTCATCAGCATCCTCCATAGGACAAAGCTGGGCTATCCTGTCTGCCAGCTTAAAAAGCTGGGGTCTAAGATCCTTTCCCCTGTCAAAGGAGCCTCCAACCTTAGCCTCCAGCATACTTAACTGCTTTTGAAAGGTCAGAGAATCGTGCTCTTTATCATAATTGTTTGCCAGAACAAAAGCAATGTTATACAAAAGCTTTTGATACTGCCTGTCATTCTCATTTCTTGGTATATAGTCAAAGGGGAAGATATCAACTGCACAGATGTAGGGACAACCGAAATACATATCCATTCTTTCTTTGTCATATTCAAGCTTTCTGCTTCTTGAATTGCTCACCACAGTATGAAACTGATTATAATAGTCATCCTCAGTATAGATGCTTTTTGCCCTTAATGGATAGGGCAGCTTGTCTGTAAGAGAAATAAACTTCATATAATCAGACCTGTCCATGCTAATATCTATATCATCATCCCAGGGAATATAACCCCCATGCCTTACCGCCCCAAGAAGAGAGCCATAATCAAGTCTGTAGCTTATATCATGCTCCTTAAAAAAGACCTGAAGCTGAAAAAGTATCTTCATTTCCGCAGCCCAGGCCTTTTTCATCATTTCACTTATTGTAAATCCGCATCTTACTTCTTCTTTAAAAAAATCCTCAGGGAGATTAAAAACCATTTCTTCCATTTTTAAAACTCCATCTTCCTGATACCCTCTATTATCTTTGAATAGCCCTTCTTTTTACCAAACAACAGAGAGGTTCCTAGTACAAAGCCCTTTATGCCTCTTGGGGCAAACATCCTTATTCTTTCAGCAGAGCAGGCCCCGTCCCAATAGACATCAAAATGCATATAATCCTTTATATCAAAAAGCCTGTCAAGCTTCTGACCCACATAGGGAAGAAACATCTGACCTGCATTACCGGGGTTTACAGTCATAACAAGCACCTTATCAACTATCCTTAAGAGCTCATAAACAGACTCCACACTGGTACCGGGGTTTATTGCTATCCCCGGTATCAGTCCGGCATTTATTACCTTTTGCAAGGTGGTTGAAGGATGGTACTCAGCCTCAGGATGTATATATATGGTATCACCCTTCTGTAAAGACTCTATAAATAACTCTATGGTATTATTGGGATGCTCCACCATAAGATGCACATCCAGCGGTTTTTTTGTGAGAGACCTTATGCATCTAAGATCGTTTAAAGACATAGCATAGTTAGGTACATATCTTCCATCCATTATATCTATATGAAAGGAATCTATTCCTGCTGTATCCAGCTCTTCCACCTCTCTTTTAAGGTTTCCGTAATCAGCACACATCATTGATGCCATTAATTCAAAGCCATACTCTTTACTGTCACTCATTTCAGATCTCTTCCCTTAACCCTTTTGTATACTTGATGCTCCGGCTCCTGTTCCGGATGAATTCTTGCTCTTGTCATCATTTGAGCTTACCACAGCTGCTGCCAAATGAACTACTGCAAGAGTTTCAGCCACAGCCAGTACAGCTCCCGCAAAAACAAGACCGATCTCAGAGAAGGCTGCTGCCACATCCACTGCCAGGAGTGCAACCAGCAAAGCTGCCACTGCTATTTCCGTAGCTACCGATACAGTTGTTACACTTGCAATACTCTGAACCAGGAATACTATGGCAAATATAAGACATCCACCATTAACCATTTCAAGCTCTTCGGGAGTTAATTTTTCAGGACTTATGGGTATTGCAAGATAATAGGTGTCCTCTGTATTCTGGATAACCTCCCATTTCCATCCCTCAAGTATTATCTGCTTTTCTTCATCATCCGAAAGATCCTCAACACTCTTCAGGATACTGTCAGCCATACTCTTAAGTCCGGCCTTTATTCCTTTGTAGGGTAAAAGCTTGATAACTGTCTTATCCGGAGTATCTATAACCTTATAGTTCTTGTTCTTGTCATAGTTTACCCCGTATTCATCAAAAATAGCCTTGGGATCACTTATGAAAGCCTGCTTGAACTCATCTGACTCCCAGCACTGGGAATAGATCTCTCCAAGCTTGGAGGCCTGATCCTCAAAAATGCCCTTCAGTTTGAGATATTCCTTCTGTTCCTCCTCAGTCATATCTTCAAATTTTTTTACTTCATTTGCCATACAAACAACTCCTTCCCCGGGTCATTCCCATTTTATTCTACACCTTAATAAGATCCAACTTATTTATATGATTCCGCTTTCGGTTTCCAGAATTCCCATGGCCCAAAGTTTATTTATAATAAAATAAACCATTTCAAAGCCTCCGCCCTGAGAGCCTGTTCTTTCAAGAAACTCCTTGCAGATCTCTCTCTTTGTTCTGAATTCTTCGCTTACACACTTTATCATCTCTTTATATGCTTCATTTGACCTTTGGTCTATAAGAACCCTGTATTCAGTCCCCTTAGGGGCACATATGAGAATATCATTTTCTCTTTCCTTAAGGGTAAGCCCCTTTCTAAGCCTTAATCTTTCTTTGGGCTTAATGATCTCAGGCATGTGTTTTTTTATCATTTCATTAAGTATACGTCTAAGATCCTCTCCATCCTCAAAAACATCCTCATCAAGTATGTACTCTCCCGTAGGATGCTCCTTGCTTGCCCAGGTAGGGGTCGTAAGACGTATCTTATGGGTACACATATTCAGTACAAAGCCTGATATACAGGATATGGTATCTTCATATTCCCCATCCTTTTCTCCCTTTCGTCCCACATCCACAAGACTGCAGCCGGGTGCCTCTTCATATTGGGGAAGTAATTCCACCAAAACAAGCTCCTCCGGAGTAAATTCCTCAAAGATCTTCTTCGTAGCCTCAAGAGAGGTAAGAGAAAACCGATAAACCATGGTACCGTCTTCATTAAGCTCCTTTAAAAGTCCCCTTAATCTGTCGATATTTCTGGTGGCAGTAGCTGTGGTTATCTGGGGCAGGGTATTAAATACCTCCCTGTAATCCTTTAAAAAGAGCTCATAATCAGGATTATCCAAAGGCTCTGAAGCAAAGTAAAGAGTGGAGTAACCGGCAGAATCACCTATTATATCCTTACCTGCCCTTAAAACATCCTTAAAAAGCCTGGAATTTTCTTCATTATATCTGAAAACGCTCTTAAGTCTCCCTGCATTTAAGCCGCAAAACTCACATCCCACCGAACAGCCTTCAGACATTTCAATGGCAAAATTTGCCTGAACAAGAGCCTGATATTTAGCCCCAAGCTCCATGGCGCATCTTCCTATCTGTCTGTCACGCCACTTTTTCATTGCCTTATTTGTGGGCACGTTCAGGATCTTTAATTCCTCTCTCATATGATACTTGTTATCCATAAACTCTGCATATTTTAAAGCTGCAGGATCCTGATATACAGGTCTCATTTTTACAAGGCCATCCTCAAGAATGGGGGGATAATAGGATACCGCTTCCTCTTTAAGAGGGATACCGTATTTTTTCAAAGTACCATTGGTATCATTGGCAGCCTCTTCATGAAAGCCCGGTATCAGGGTTTCATACTCCATAGTTCTTTTAACCCAGGCCACCTCATATATATCTTCTGCTTTTACCAGTTTCTTAAGCATATTTCTCTCTCAGTACTTTTTTATTTTTTTCAAATATTGTTTCACTTATGACTCCCTGCTTCCAGAGCTCGCTAAGGAGCCAGTAAACCTCCTCATAGCTCCTTCCGCTTTTCTCCACAAGCTCTCTTGCAATTTCAGATTTTTTATATCTTCCTTCTTTTAAAAGATCTATAAGGGGCTTTGTGAAGTCA
>JAILBX010000059.1 GCA_024680675.1 Lachnospiraceae bacterium
ATGGACATTCCAAATATCTCACCCTTATTTAAATTTACAAAAACATCCGACAGCCTGTAGAGTATCCACATCTCGGAATTAGGCAGAGCATCTATAAGCTTTATTTTATCCTTTAAGCTTTCAGCCTCTTTGATCACCTCATTCTCAAGACTTCCCTTTCCCACCATTAAAAGTCTGAAGTCCGGATCCTTTTGCAAAAGCCTTTTAAATATTCTCATCATATCCAAAGGCCGTTTTTCTTCTTCAAGCCTCCCCACAAAAAGGATGATCTTATCACTTTTTTCATAGCCATACCGGCTTCTTAATTCATCCCTGTCATAGGAAGCATAATCCTTCTTAAGAGTCTCCTCATCAAGTCCCACCGGAGCTTCCACAATATGCCTGACCCCTTTATTTTTTAAAAGTTCTCCAACATAGGGGGTTTTTACAAAGCAGACAGAAGCCTTATGAACCTTAGTATTTCTATTGGAAATGATATTCATAAAGAATCTTTTCAATCTTTTGTCACTATGGCTTTCAACCACACCCACATAGGAATAAAAGGGGATATTGTTTAACCTCGCCCATTTAAAAATACGGGGAACATCCAGCTGAGTATCGGTAAAACATATAAGTGCATCAATGGATTTATCTATCAGCTTGAGATCAACCATCCCGTTTGTACCTATACGCATCGAAGGAAGAAAATACTCCACGGCACTTTTTGTACCGGGGATCTTTAACTCTTCAAACTCTTTTTTTTCATCCACCAGCCTGTAGGCTATGGCCTCTACCCCCAGTTTATCAAAGGCCCTAATAAGACCCATTTCCTGAAGATTATAGAAGCCTGTCAGGGAATTACTCATTATAGAAGGTACTAACAGTCCAAGTTTCACAGATATGATCCTCTCCTTAAATTCTGAGTTTGGCCAATTTTCCGGACCTTATTCTACATTTGTGGCGTAGAAAAGATATTTAAAGCGTTTGATGATAGCATAGATAACGCCGTTATCTATTCCTTCCTTCCAAAGAGCTGCCTTTGATTTTCCTCCAAGAATATATTTACTTAGAATTCCCTTTAAAAGCTCTATATCCTTAAGATGAGCATTGTTTACAAGCTTAAGCTCATCCTCGGGACCCTTTATCCTGTATCTTCTGTATATATAGGGATAGTTCTTAGAAAGAAGTGAGGTCTTGTCAGCATCCTTAACAAAGGCAAGAAGATTAGAGTCAAATACAGGTATCTGGATCACTTTAAAGTCCTTTTCTCCATCATAGAAGCTTTGTACTGATTTTCCCTGTATCTTATCAAACCATGGCAGGTATCTTACTAACCTGTCCACATCTCTCTTGTATTCATTTCTGATCTTTTCACTTATCTTTTCTTCCTGTCCGTACATAGTACTCCCCTCCTTGCTTCAAGCTTGCTGTCCGCACCTGAGATATTTTTAGGGAAAACCCTGAAAGCACTCTTAAGCTAAGATAACACTGATTAAATTATATGCCAGAGATTTTTCAAAGTAAAGTAATAGAAGCTTAGAGAGAAAGATTTTAGGACCTTTCCCCCTCTAAATTGAAATAGCCCTCTTTTTTTGTTAAAATTCTCATAGACTAATAAAGGAGCGATCAGGCTATGAGATCCATAACAGTTATACTCACCTGTTTTAACAGATGCAGTAAAACCACAGGCTGTATAAAAAGCATAAACAATAAAAATCCCGAAAACAGATACCGCTTTATCGTTGTGGATGATAAGAGTAAGGACAGTACTTTGTCATCTCTTGATCAGATGTCCAAAGAAGGTATTGATATAGTCATTATAAATGGCTCCGGCAATCTGTATTATTCCGGAGGAATGAGGCTTGGGATCGAATACGCTCTTAATAATACCGACTCTGACTTTTATCTTATGATAAATGATGACGTAAGCTTTTACGATAATATCATAGATAAGATGGTAAGGGATTATTCTTCATATCTTGCAAGTGAGGGCCCCGCTGTTTTTGTAGGCTGTACCCTGGGTAATGATGGAAAATTTACCTACGGTGGGATCAAATATGATAAAGGGATAAATTATTCTAAAATAGGACCGGATGAAGACTGCTTCTGTGATACCTTTAACGCAAACTGTGTATTGATACCTAAAGATATATTTAAAAGCAGCCCAAATATCGACCCTGTATTTATCCATTCCCTGGGAGATTTCGATTACGGTATGACCATTTCCGCAAACGGAAACAGGATAATAACCTATCATGAATTTGTGGGTATATGTGAGAAGAACAGTCAAAAAGGGGGCTGGTATGATAAAAAGCTTTCAATAGCAGAAAGAATAAAGGCTAAGGAGGATCCCAAGGGAGCCCCCTTCAAGCCCTGGTTTTTCTACCTTAAAAAGAACTTTGGTCTTATGTCCGCTTTAATACACAGTATTACTCC
>JAILBX010000131.1 GCA_024680675.1 Lachnospiraceae bacterium
TCTTAAAAAGATGATTATGTTCTCATTGGCAGAGATATTATTTATCCATTCAAAGCCTTCAACCTCATTGTCTCTTTCATAAAAAGCCGGATTTTCCCTGTAAAGGTGAAGGAGATCCTTCATATAATCATTAAACTGTCTATGCTCATCATACTTAAGGAGCTCCCAATCCACTGCCCCGTCTTCATTCCATTCATTATTTTCAGCTATATCCTGACCCATGAAGGTCAAAAGCTTTCCGGGATGTGATAGCATATATCCATATGCAACTCTTAAATTTGCAAATTTATCCCATCTTTCACCGGGCATCTTTAAGAGCATGGAGGACTTTCCATGAACCACCTCATCATGGGAAAAGCTTAATATAAACCTTTCGGAATATGCATATATCATACTGAAGGTTAATTCTCCGTAATGATGGGTTCTGAAAAGGGGATCGTATCTTAAATAGCCTATGAAATCATTCATCCAGCCCATATTCCATTTATAGTCAAAGCCAAGGCCTTCTTCCTCGACCTTTCCCGTAACATTGGGCCAGGCCGTGGATTCTTCCGCTATAATAATAGAGCCGTCATCCAGCTTGGCGTGAACTGAATTCAAATGCTTAAGAAATTCCACCGCCTCAAGATTTTCTTTTCCTCCATATATATTGGGTATCCATTCCCCATCCTGCTTTCCATAATCCAGATAAAGCATTGAAGCTACCGCATCAACCCTTATACCGTCTGCATGGTATTCCCTTATCCAGTAAAGAGCATTTGCGATAAGGTAATTCTTGACCTGAGGTCTCCCGTAATTATAAAGGAGGGTTCCCCAATGAGGATGATAGCCCTGTCTCGGATCCAGGTGCTCATATAAACAGGTTCCGTCAAAGTTTGATAAGCCTTGAATGTCCTTGGGAAAATGAGAGGGAACCCAGTCAAGGATCACGCCGATGCCCTGACTATGCATATAATTTATAAAATATTTAAAATCATCACAGTTTCCATAGCGGCTGGTAGGAGCATAATAACCTATAGTCTGATATCCCCAGGAAGCATCCAGAGGATGCTCCATTACAGGCATAAGCTCAATGTGAGTGTATCCCATATCCTTTACATACTCTGCAATTATCTCCGCCAGCTCCCTGTAGTTATAAAATTCTCTTTTATCATTAGGTCTTATAAAGGAACCCAGATGAATCTCGTAAATGGACAGAGGTTTATCCTTCCCCTGATGTTCTTTTCTCTTTTCCATCCATTTTTGATCTTCAAACTTAAAGCTGCTTTCTCTTACAACAGACGCGGTGGCAGGTCTTAACTCCGCTCCGAATCCATAGGGATCGGCCTTTAAAGATATGATATCTCCCTTGAGCTTAAGCTCATACTTATAAATGGCTCCATCAAAGACCCCGGGTATAAAAAGTTCAAATATACCGGCTTCTTCGATCTTGCGCATCTGGTGGACTCTTCCGTCCCATCCGTTAAAATCCCCAACCACACTGACTCTTAAAGCATTTGGTGCCCAAACAGCAAATTCGGTTCCCTTAACGCCTCCATACTCTATAACGTGGGCTCCTAATACCTTATATATTTCATAATGGATCCCCGCATTGAAACGTTTTATATCGTCCTTTGATATAAGACTGTCAAAAAAGTAAGGATCCCTTACTATGGTTTCCTTTCCCTTCTTATCTATAACCCTGTAATAGTAGCTGTATTTGTACTTCTTTGCGCTTTTGATAAAAACGGCATAAAAGCCCTCTTCATCTGCCAGCTCCATGGGATATTCCTGTGTCGACCTGTTTACTGTTACCACCGCAAAAACCTTCTTCACTTTAGGTATAAAGGTCTGTATCAGTATTCCTCCGTCTACATAGTGACCTCCCAATATATCATGCGGTCTTTCCTCCTCGGAATATACCACTGCCTCTATCTCAGGCCAATCCATCATTTTATATAGCTTACTGTTCATTAAATCTCCTACCTCTCAATCTCGTGAATATAAAGTCCGCTTCTTAGCTTAGGCTCAAACCAAGTTGACTTGGGCGGCATAAGCTTTCCCTTGTCAGCTACCTTAAATAATTCATCTATAGATGTAGGATACATGCAGAAGGCGATCTTACAGTCCTTTCCAACTCTTCTTTCAAGTTCCGCAAGGCCTCTTATTCCACCTACAAAATCTATCCTGTCATCAGTTTTTGGATCCTCTATACCAAACAGAGGTTTTAAGATCTCCTCCTGTAAAAGGTATACATCCAATCCCTTCACAGGATCATCATTTTTGATAGAATCATCAAACTCAAATCTATACCATTTTCCTTCTATAAAGACCCCTGTCTGACCCTTATGCTCCAAATGCACCCGATCTTCAAGGGGACCTTCAAGGCTTCCCTTTTCCTTCAGATATTTAAGGATATCTTCCTTTGTGTTTCCATTTAAATCCTTTAGGACCCTGTTATAGTCAAGTATTTTTAACTGATCATCCGGGAAAAGCACCGAAAGGAAGTAATTAAACTCCTCATCTCCTTTATATTCCGGATGAGCCTCTCTCCTCTTAAGCCCCACCTTCACAGCGGAGGCGCATCGATGATGCCCGTCTGCAATATATATGGATTCAGTGGCTTCGAAGGTCTTCCCTATGCTTTCTATATCTTCCCTGTCCCTTATAACAAAGCCTCTGTGTCTTACATTATCCTCTGAGGTAAAATCATAGACCGGCTTTCCTTTTTTTACTCTTTCAACGATATCATTTATAACTCCATTGCTTCTGTATGCCAGGAATATAGGGCCTGTCTGAGCGCTTAAGGAATCCACATGTCTTATCCTGTCCAGTTCCTTTTCAGATCTTGTATTTTCATGCTTCTTTATAACATTATTCAGATAATCATCTATAGAAGCCAGTGCCACGATACCTGTCTGAACTCTTCCCATCATTGTCAGCTCGTATATATAATATACAGCTTCCCTGTCCTTTACAAAGTCTCCTGACTCAAGCATTCCTTCATAGATTTCTCTTGCCTTTGCATAAACAAGATCATCATAGGTGCTTATGCCATCATCAAGCTGGCTTTCTGCCCTGTCTATCCTGAGAAAAGAATATTCATCACCCTTAACCTTTTCTTTGGCCTCTTCTCTGCTGTATACATCATAGGGAAGAGCTGCTATCCTGCTCTCTAATCCCTCCTTTGGTCTTACAGCAGCAAATGGTTTTACAATTGCCATCGTTTTTCCTCCAAAGCTATTAATTTGTCACATAACCATACATAATATATTTTAAGACAATATTAAGATTTTGACAAGAAAGAATACAAATGATATGATTAGGAAAGTCTAAATAACATTGATTTTTTCGGAAAGTATATGTTATGTTAACCATATAAGGAGGATTTCAAAATGAATTCAGAAGACAGGGAGTTTCTTACCAGAATAAATAAATATGCGGAAGATGTACTTTTTGATATAGATCCTCAAAAGACACCTATTTCCACCCAGCTTGAGAAGCTTAAGCCTGTGATGGAAGAGCTGGCAAAGGAATCCGGAAAGCCTGTGGAAGAGGTTTTTATAAGATATATGGACTTAGCCAGTGAAGCAGGCACAGAGGCGCAAAAAAAGCTTAAGGAAGATCTGGGACCCGATCTTGATATCGAAATAAGATAAGGTTAAAAAAATAAAGACCAGGCTGAGGATAAAGCAAAAAAAGGAAAGCAGTTTAAGTCTGCCTTCCTTTTTTATTGTCTGACTGAAAGCCTGTTGATCTACGGCTTTCAGTAAAGCTTTTTTACTCTTTTTACTTATTTAACCACCCTTACTCTGATAACTCCGTCAATAGCCTTAAGCTTATCTACCATTTCGGGGGCAACAGGAGATTCCACATCTATCATGGTGTATGCAAAATCACCCTTTGATTTATTTATCATATCACTTATGTTTATTCCAATGTCACCAAAGATAGCCGTAAACTTTGTTATCATATTGGCTGTATTTGTATGATGTATAGCAACTCTGCCTGCTGCCTGACATACTCCCATATCGGCTCCGGGGAAGTTTACCGAATTTTTGATATTACCATTCTCAAGGTAATCCATAAGCTCTTTAACTGCCATCACTGCACAGTTTTCCTCTGATTCCTCGGTTGAGGCTCCAAGATGAGGGATAACTATACAACCCTCTGCTCCCGCTGTGGTAGGGTTAGGGAAATCAGAAACATACTTCCTTACCTTTCCGGCCTTTATTCCCTCAATAACAGCCTTTTCATCCACAAGAAGATCCCTTGCGAAATTCAAGATGATAACGCCTTCCTTCATCTTGTCTATGGCCTCTTTATTTATGGTATTCTTTGTAGAATCCATAAGAGGAACATGAATGGTTATAATATCACAATTCTCATAGATCTCATCTACGTTCAGCACATGCTTTATATCCCTTGAAAGATTCCAGGCAGCATCTATTGAAATATAGGGATCATAACCGTAAACCTCCATCCCCATCTGCCTTGCAGCATTTGCGACTCTTACACCGATTGCGCCAAGTCCTATGATTCCCAGCTTTTTGTCATATATTTCCGTTCCGGCAAACTTCTTCTTTTCCTTTTCGGCAGCTTTGGCTATATTCTCATCATCCTTATTTGCCTTCACCCATTCTATGCCGCCTACAACATCTCTTGAAGCAAGAAGCATTCCTGCAAAAACCAGCTCCTTAACACCGTTGGCATTTGCACCGGGAGTATTAAAAACAACTATCCCCTTCTTTGCGCATTCCTCAAGGGGGATATTGTTTACGCCGGCTCCTGCTCTTGCTACGGCAAGAAGTCCGTCGGGAAGCTCCATTTCATGCATTGAAGCGGAACGTACCAGTACTCCTTCAGCCTCTTTAATATCTTCTACCTTTTCAAAGTTGTCGGTAAAATTATCAAGTCCTATACCGGCAATAGGATTAAGACAGCTATATTTAAACATCTTAAGCATTCTCCTCTTCAAACTTTTTCATAAACTCAACTAAAGCCTCTACTCCCTCAATGGGCATTGCATTGTATATGGAAGCTCGCATACCTCCTACAGTTCTGTGACCCTTAAGACTGACAAGGCCGCAGGCAGCCGCCTCCTTAACAAATTTTGCATCCAGCTCATCATTGCCGGTAACAAAGGGAACATTCATAAGAGATCTTGAATCCTTTTCAACAGTTCCCTTAAAGAGCTTGGAGCTATCAAGAAAATCATAAAGGATCTTTGCCTTCTTCTCATTTCTCTCCTTCATAGCTTCTAAACCACCCATCTTCTTTATCCACTTAAAGACCTTGCCGCATATATATATTCCGTATGCAGGAGGAGTATTGTAGAGAGACTCTGCATCTGCATGGGTCTTATACTTTAACATGGTGGGGGTCCCCGGAAGAACATCCTCAGTTATAAGATCTTCCCTTATGATCACTATAACAACTCCGGCAGGTCCTATGTTTTTCTGAACTCCCCCATATATAACTCCGTATTTTGTAACATCCACAGGTTCCGACAGGAAGCAGGATGAAACATCCGCAACAAGAGTCTTACCCTTGGTATTGGGAAGGGTCTTAAATTTCGTTCCGTATATCGTGTTGTTTTCGCAGATATATACATAATCTGCATCATCAGAAACAGGAAGGTCAGAACAATCGGGAATATAAGAAAAGGTCTTATCCTCAGATGAGGCTATTGCATTGGCCTTTCCGTATATCTGTGCCTCTTTCCAGGCCTTCTTTGCCCACTGTCCTGTTATGATGTAATCAGCCACCTTATTCTTCATAAGATTCATAGGTATCATGGCAAACTGCTGACTTGCACCACCCTGAAGGAAAAGGACTTTATAATTATCGGGAATATTCATAAGCTCCCTAAGATCCTTTTCTGCCTCTTTAATTATATTATCATAGGTTTTTGAGCGATGGCTCATCTCCATCACCGACATACCGCTTCCCTGATAATCAAGCATCTCATCTGCAGCTTCTTTAAGTACTTCCTCTGGCAGAACTGCAGGTCCTGCCGAAAAATTATACACTCTGCTCAAAACTAATCTCCTCCTTAACCTCTGTATAATATTTATTTATTATCCATGTCCTTTTCGTCAAAGGCCTCTGATATAGGGGCTCCTGCCGGAACCATAGGAAAGACCTTTTCATCCTTATCAATGACGACCTCAAGCAAAACAGGCTCATTGAGATTAAGGGCATAGTTAATGGCATCATCCACCTCTTCCTTACTGCTGATCCTCCTTGCCTTACAGCCCATAGCTTCGGCCAGCTTACAATAATCAGCCTTATCTGAAAGAATAGTATTTGAATATCTCTTATTATAGAATAATGTCTGCCACTGCCTTACCATTCCAAGAACGGAGTTGTTTATTACCACTTGGATAATTGGAATATTATGACTGCTGGCAGTCAGCAGCTCGTTCATATTCATTCTGAAACAGCCGTCGCCGGCTATATTTATAACCTTTTTGTCCGGTCTTCCCACCTTTGCGCCAATGGCCGCTCCAAGACCGTAGCCCATGGTTCCCAGTCCTCCGGATGAAATAAAGCTTCTTGGCTCCTTATACTTGTAATACTGGGCAGCCCACATCTGATGCTGTCCCACGTCAGTAGTAATAATGGCATCACCGTCTGTAAGCTTATAAAGCTCTTCTATAACATAGGGACAGGTCAAAGACTCTCTGTCATAATCAAGAGGATACTTCTCCTTCAGATCATCAATGGTCTTACGCCATTCCTCATTGTTTTTTTGTTCGATCTTGAGATTCAGCAAAGTAAGAATCTCCTTCAGGTCACCTACTACACTGGCGCTGCACTTTATATTCTTATTTATCTCTGCCGGATCTATATCTATGTGAAGGATCTTTGCTTTACTTGCAAACTTTTTTGCATTACCTATAACACGGTCTGAAAATCTTGCTCCTAAGGCGATCAGAAGATCACACTGGCTGACTCCGAAATTAGAGGCCTTGGTCCCATGCATGCCTATCATACCTGTATACAGCGGATCCCTTCCGTCAAATCCACCCTTTCCCATGAGGGTATCACATACAGGTGCATCTATCTTGTGAGCAAATTCCTTTAGTTCCTTTGAGGCAGCTGCTATCCCAACGCCTCCACCTGCATATATATAAGGCTTCTTAGACTTGTTTATAAGTTCAACAGCCCTTTCAATATCCTTATCGGAATAGTTCCTCTTCTGGGGGATCTCCAAAGGCTTACCCGGAACAAACTCCGCTTTATTTGCAGTAACATCCTTTGTTATATCCACAAGTACCGGTCCCGGTCTTCCACTGCGTGCAATGGCAAAGGCCTTTCTGAGAATATCTGCCAGATCCTTAACATCCTTCACTATATAACCATGCTTTGTTATGGGCATTGTTATACCTGCAATATCAACCTCCTGAAAGGTATCCTTTCCAAGAAGGGGCAGGGCTACATTGGCTGTTATGGCAACCAGTGGAACCGAATCCATATATGCTGTGGCTATACCGGTTACAAGATTAGTTGCTCCGGGTCCTGATGTTGCAAAGCAAACGCCTACCTTTCCCGTTGCTCTCGCATATCCGTCAGCTGCATGTGCTGCACCCTGCTCGTGAGATGTAAGGTAATGCTTTATGCTGTCTTTATAGTCGCAAAGAGCATCGTATATATTTAGAATGGTACCTCCCGGGTATCCGAAAACGGTATCAACCCCGTTTTCCTTCAGTACCTCCATCACTATTTGTGATCCTGTAAGCTCCATCTGTATCTCTCCTTTATTTCTAACTGGTCTCTTATTTTGGTACGCTTAAGATGGCACCCCTGTTTCCGCTGGTCACAAGCTTCTCATATCTAGCCAGATATCCGCTCTTTACCTTAGCTTCCCTTGGAGTCCAATTTGCCCTTCTTCTCTCAAGCTCCTTTTCATCCACATCAAGATTAAGGGACATATTTGGAATATCAATCTTTATTATATCCCCCTCTTCCACTAAGGCTATAGGTCCGCCTACAGCTGCCTCAGGTGAAACATGGCCAATGGATGCTCCCCTTGAAGCCCCTGAAAAACGACCGTCTGTTATAAGAGCCACGCTGCTTCCAAGTCCCATTCCGGCAATGGCTGAGGTAGGATTAAGCATCTCTCTCATTCCGGGACCTCCCTTTGGTCCCTCATACCTTATTACAACCACATCGCCTTCCTTTATCTTTCCGCCCTTTATTGC
>JAILBX010000242.1 GCA_024680675.1 Lachnospiraceae bacterium
CCTCCAAAAAGCTCTGAGGTTGAAGCCTGGTAAAATCTGCAGTTTACCCCGGTCTTCTTTATGGCATCAAGGAGTCTTAAGGTACCAAGTCCGGTGGTCTCCGCCGTATATTCGGGAACCTCGAAAGAAACTGCCACATGGGACTGAGCCGCAAGATTATAGATTTCGGTAGGCTGGATCTGCTCTATCAGTCTGTTAAGATTACTGGAATCCGTAAGATCACCATGATGCAAAAACATGGTCTTGTCCCTTACCTCTCTGTCATAGTAAAGATGATCGATCCTGTCTGTGCTTATAGTACTGTGTCTTCTAATTATTCCGTGAACCTCATATCCCTTTTCAAGCAGTAACTCTGCCAGATATGATCCGTCCTGACCGGTGATACCGGTGATCAATGCTACGTTTCTCATGTTTTCTCCTTGTACATTTAACTGTTTTTTGATAAAATCAGCCTATCTGTGATGATATTTAAAGCTTCGTCGGTTATACCGACCTAAAATATTCTATCATTTGTTTATGGCATTTGTCTAGACGCTTCCTTAAAAGGAGAAGAAAATGGAATCTTTATTTCGTATTCTTAATAATCATCTTTTTATGTCCGCGGCTATGGGCTGGCTTGTGGCTCAGGTTTTAAAAACCCTGATCGATCTTCTCATAACCAAAGAGTTCACCCCCGAAAGGCTTGTGGGCTCAGGCGGAATGCCAAGCTCCCATTCCTCAACGGTATGTGCCCTTGCCACATCGGCTGCCCTGTGGTACGGCTTAGGATCAAGTGAATTTGCCATTTCTTCCATCATTGCCATAATAGTGATGTATGATGCAAGAGGTGTCAGAAGAGAAACCGGCAACCAGGCGGTGGTCCTCAATAAGATCATGGACTATTTTACAAATGAACATCCTGAGGATCTGGTATTTGATGAAGAAAATCTCAAGGAGCTTATCGGCCATACCCCCCTTCAGGTTCTTGCCGGGGCCTTGCTTGGCATCCTTATATCCTTCATTTTCTATTATGTTTACAGATGATCAAAAACAACAAAACCCATTTGCTTTATCAACAGTTTGATCAGTTGTCTTTTTATAAAATCAGGGAATATCTGAATTTACAGATATTCCCTGATTGCCTTTTCCCAATCGGCAAAGCTGTAGTCCGTTGTAAGCTTAAGCATATAATTCTCAAGAACAGAGAATTTAGGTCTGTCAGCCGAAGCCGGGTTTATTATCTTGTATTCTTCACTGGTCACCGGGATCACCCTTGTCTTTTTACCGGCTATCTTAAATATCTCCTTTGTGAAATCGGCCCAGCTGCACTGTCCCTCGCAGGTTCCGTGAAAAAGACCGTAATTATCCGTTGAAAGCAGATACCTTATGGCTCCTGCCAGCTCCTTTGCAGAGGTAGGGGAACCTATCTGATCATCTACAACAGTTACCTCCTCATGGCTTTCCGAAAGCCTCAGCATGGTCTTTACAAAATTCTTCCCGTCTCCGTAAAGCCAGGCAGTTCTTATGATGAAGTATCTGTCGGAAAAGTCCCTTACAAAATTCTCACCTGCAAGCTTTGTCTTTCCATACATGGCCTTTGGTCCCACAGGATCAAACTCAGTATAGGGCTTTGTCCCGTCTCCCCCAAAAACATAGTCGGTGGAAACATGCATAAGCTTTGCGCCTGTTTCTCTTGCAGCTATTGCCAGATTCCTTGGCCCCAGGGCATTTATCTTATAAGCGGTATCCACATTTACCTCGCAGGCGTCAACTGCAGTAAAGGCGGCACAGTTTATCACTGCACAAGGCTTAATCTCCCTGAAAAAGGAAAGCACCGACTCAAGGTCTGTGATATCCAGATTTTTTACCCCTTCAACATTGAAATCAGTATTAATAAGCTCAATGCCTTCATCCTTTCCGTAGCATTGGTTTATAGCCCTTCCCAGCTGTCCGTTACATCCGGTCACTATTATTTTTTTCATTTCTATCTCTCTTTCATATATGCTATACTTAAGGAAACATTTTTGATAAAGCTTTCTTAAATTTTGTATCACAGATCAGATACAGTAAAATATTATCATATTTCCCTATCAGACTCAATCCTAAAGTAGGCCCTGATAAGTCCCTTGTCAAAGCTCTTTAGCTCCTCTTTAGCTGAAGGGATCTATACTTTTAAGGCAGGTAAATAATATGTTAAAAAAATATAAATATCAGCTTATAGCGGCTATTGTCGCCCTTCTCCATCTTATCATCACCTTTTTTTGTGAAAGGAAGGTCTTTACTCTTCCACCCTCTGCAAATTTACCTGATTACATCATCTGCAAGCTCCTGGCCTTTTTTATCCTCTTTGGCCTTTATTACGGGATCTGTCTTATTTTCTTTGACAAGGAAAAGGGAGCAGAGCTTAAAAAAATAGTAAAATGGGGACTCCCTTATCTCCCTGTCATGGTAATTGTTACCATCTTCAAGTTAAGAAACGGCTTTTTAAGCAATGATGAAAATCTTATCTACCAAAATGCCCAGAGTCTTACTCACTATACCTGGTTTTACTACATCACCACCTATTACTACATCATATCCATGATGCTTATACCTTTTAAATATGCAGCTGTAGTAACAAAACTTATTATAGAGTTCCTTGTTATCGGTTATTTCACCTATAACATAAGCCTTATTTACGGGAAAAAGTACGGATACTTTTCCTACCTTCTTTTCCTTCTCTACCCAATGATAGCCTACACAGCCAGTGCCCACAGACTGCCAATATACACCTTTGTATACCTCTATCTTTTCTCCACCCTCTATTTTGACTACCAGAAGGCTGACCCAAAGGCTTCTCTTTTCAAAAGCCTCAGTCTTAAAAAAGAGCTTTGGCTCATATTTATTGCAGCCCTTCTTACCCAGTGGAGAACAGAAGGAATATATCTGGTCCTTATATCAAGCATCCTTATCATAATGGTCTATGGTCTTTACAAAAACAGAAAAAAAACATTGATGGCCCTTTTTCTTATAGTCCTTTGCCAATATCTTGTCTCTGTCCCCCAAAACGGTTTTGTGGCTAAGGAGCTTGGAGCTGCTGCCACAGACAGGATGAAGCCCTTTTACGCCTATACTGTTACCAACATGTTCAGAAACGGCCTTGACCGGGAGAAAAACAAGGAAGATATAGAGCTTATCGATAAGTATCTCTCCATTGAAAAAATAGATGCAATAAATGATTACTATAAGGATATAAACTATGAGGACGTGCTGATCCTCTATGCTGATGGCTTTATAGGCGTCAGAGAGGAAGCTGATGTGACCGAGTATTTTAACTTTGCAGCTGCCTGTAAAAATCTTTTTATTAATAATCCTGATGTCCTTTTAAAAACCAGGTGGGGAGCCTTTTTATATGCCGCCCTTCCCTTTAAGATAAGCTTTACGGGCTTTGGGATAAAGGAGCTTTTAAGCTTTGGCTTAAGTGTCATAAAGACTCTTTCCTACAATCTCTTTATTCCCGTGACCGTTATAGCCATAGTTTTTATAGCTTCCCTTATAAAAAGACGCTGGTTTAACTTCTTTACCTCCGCCGGTCTTTTATGCCATCTATTCATCGTTTTCATCCTGGCTCCGGCCTCATATTTTAAATATTACTTTCCTGTTTATTTAATGGGCTACTTTTACCTTATGATCTTTATCATGGATTTCTTCTATATCCGTTTAAAAAAACGCTGATCAAAAAACATAGCTCCTATATAAAAATAAACCCGAAGAAGATCTTTCGGGTTTTATTTTTTGTCCTTATATGATATGTATAGCCCTTACCTTTTGTCCTTACTTATAAAAGCTCCAACCGGTTTATAGCACTGAAAATAGCTCTTACGGAAGCTCTTGTGATATTAGAGCTTACCCCCACACCATAGGTTACCCTTCCGTCATCGGCACAAAGGAGGTGGATATAGGCGGCAGCCTGGGCGTTTGCTCCTCCCTGAAGGGCATGCTCTTCATAATCCAGTATCTTTATATTTAGGTTGAATTTCTCCCTTAAGCCTCTGAGCACAGCATCAATAGGACCGTTACCTATGGACTCAAAGACTCCCTCCTTGTCCTTATAGGTATACTTAAGCACAACTCCTGTATCAAACTCGCTGTCAGTGGTTTCAGATCTGTCCTCTAACTTAAGCTTTCTAAAATGAAGGGGCTCCTTCTTTTCAAGATAGGCATTTCTGAAGGCCTCCATGATCTCTTCAGGAGAAACCTCCCCCTGCTTTTCGGATATATCCTGGATAACGCCTGCAAATTCCTTATGCATTCCCTTTGGAAGCTTAAAGCCAAAGTAGGTATCCATAACAAAGGCAACTCCGCCCTTTCCTGACTGGGAGTTGATCCTTACTATAGGCTCGTACTTTCTCCCTATGTCCGAAGGATCGATAGGCAGATAGGGTACTGCCCAGATCTCACTTTTTCTCTCCTTCATAGCATGAACGCCCTTGTTTATTGCATCCTGATGAGACCCTGAAAAAGCGGTAAATACCAGCTTTCCGGCATAGGGATGTCTGTCATCCACAGGCATCTTCACAAGTCTCTCATAGACCTCTACTATTTCATTTATATCCTCTATATCAAGCTTTGGATCCACCCCCTGGGAGAACATGTTGTAGGCTACGTTCAACACATCGATATTACCGGTTCTCTCACCGTTTCCTAAGAGGGTTCCCTCTACTCTTTCCGCTCCTGCAAGCAGTGCCAGCTCAGTGGCAGCTATTCCCGTTCCTCTGTCGTTATGGGGATGAACACTTAAGATTATGCTCTCTCTATTATCAAAATGCTTGTTCATCCACTCTATCTGGTCCGCATAGACATTGGGTGTGTTCATTTCAACAGTAGCGGGAAGGTTTATTATAACAGGCCTGTCCTTTGTGGCTCCCCATTCCTTTACAACTGCATTACAGATGTCCAGGGCAAACTCAACCTCGGTTCCTGTAAAGCTTTCGGGAGAATACTCCAGGGTGATATTTCCGGGGAAATCCTCTGCCTTTTCCTTTACCCATCTTGTACCATTCTTTGCTATCTCTATGATACCTTCCTTGTCCAGATTAAAGACAACATCCCTTTGAAGAACTGAGGTTGAATTATAGATATGTACGATAACATTCTTAATTCCTTCTATGGACTCAAAGGTACGTTCTATCTGCTCCTTCCTGCACTGGGTAAGAACCTGAACCTTAACGTCATCAGGTATCAGCTTCCTGTCCACCAGCTGTCTCAGAAAATCATACTCTATCTGGGAAGCAGCGGGAAAACCTATTTCTATCTCTTTAAAGCCAAGCTTTATAAGAAATTCAAAAAATTCGATCTTTTCACTTACTACCATTGGATCTATTAGTGCCTGGTTACCGTCCCTTAAGTCAACACTGCACCATATAGGAGCCTTGGTGATCTCTTTGTTTGGCCACTCTCTTTCGGGATAATGGATCACAGGATTTTTCACATATTTTTTGTAATTTAACACTTCAATACCTCCGGCTTAAAATTCATAGGAAAATCTCCAAATATCTATTGGTTCATAATAATACAAAAAAAAAGAAAAAGCAATAAGCTTGTTACCACATGCTTACTGCTTTAAACTCATATCCGATCCGCTTTATTCTCCGAGACCACTCTCTATAGCCTTGACAATAGCCTCTAAAGCTTCTTCTTCATCATCACCTTCACAAATAAATTCGATTTCATCCCCACATTTTACAGTAGCGCCCAAAACACTTAAAACGCTCTTTGCATTTGCCGTATTATCTCGAAAATTAAAGGTTATAAGTGACTTAAACCTCATTGCTTCTTTACACAAAATACCCGCAGGTCTCAAATGCAAACCAGTTGGGTTCTTAATAGTAACCTTCTGGCTAACCATAACTTACACTCCTCCATTTCTTAGAGCTTTATAAAATTATAACATCTATTATTAATATTCACAAGTATTTTGATCTTTTTGCATTACTTTTTAGGTATTATTAACAAAACAATCTGCTTTTATACTTATATGTGACTTTTTATCTTGGCAAAGGAAGCTTAAACTAATTTCCCGGGGTGATCTCCACCTCTGCGGGAGCTCCGTTTGCATCGGCCGGGTTATGAGCTTCCGTAGCACCGTGTCCTTCAGCAGCATTTGCCCCATTGCTTCCATTCATTGCATTTGCCCCATTATGAGGATTAGCCCC
>JAILBX010000268.1 GCA_024680675.1 Lachnospiraceae bacterium
TAACAATAAGATCCTCTTTCACTCCGTTCCCTATCTGGAAAGGGATCCTGAATCCCTGGAGTGGGACCAGTACAATCTTCTTGGAAGCGCCGCTTCCTTAGGATGCGTAAGATTGTCCGTAGCCGATTCAAAATGGATATACGACAACTGCAAAAAAGGAACAAAAGTAGTAGTTTATGACGACAAAGAGGACGTGGGAGAATTAGGCAAGCCAAAGGTTAAAAAGATAGATCCAAACTCCAAAAACAGAGGCTGGGATCCGACGGATATAAACCCCTTAAACCCCTGGCTCATGGAAAAAACCGCAAAGCTGAATTGATAACAAACGATATCTTTGTATTATCTAGACAATATTACCGAAAATAAGAATAAAAATAATATAAAAATCACAAAAAAAGAGCAATATGCTTTACTGCCTTGAAAAAAACCGTAAAAATATGATAAAATATAAGTCCCTATAGGAGGGACTTGTTTTTTTGTGCGTTTTTTGGTGAAAACGTTTATTTGTGAACCATATTTTTGAGCTTCAACTAAGATAAGTCACGATTTAATTTATAGGGGATGGGGAAAAGGAGTAAAAATTTCATAATAGGGGAAAGATCATAGTATAACTTGCTTGCATGGGCAAAAGGAGAGGGCATTATGAGAAGGAAGAGATGGCTAAGATCTTTGGTGGCTATGGTAGCGCTTATTGCTATGCTGACGGAGAATACCTACAGCGTATTTGCGGTAGATGCGGGAGCAATAGTAGCCGAAGAAAACACGGAAGGATCCGATCTTGATCAATCTGTTGAAAACTCAGGAGAGGAGGCAGCAGAGGAAACCCCTGACCAGGTAGAAACGCAAGAGACGGAGTCCCCGGAATCAGAGACCGGGGAGGCGGAAGTTCAGACTTCTGACCCCGAAGAAGCCTTTGTGGAAGAAGCGGGCGCTGAGGGTAATGAAGCGGAAACAGTAAACTCCGGGGAAGCTCAGCCAACTGCCGAAGAAGCGCAGGCTGCGGTGACACAAGAGGAAGAAGCATCATCCCAGGCTGAGCCAAAGGAAAAAGAGAATACTTCAGTATCGGAAGACATCGACGGATCAGGAAATGACGCCGGTGCTATTGTTGCGTCTGTAGAAATCCTTGAGGATGGGGATTTTAAGAAAATAGAGATAAAGGGATACGAAAGCGTTCCCCTCTATATAAATACAGACAGGATGAACGACAGAGATACCTTCAGACTAAAGCTTGAAAGCGAAGAAGAGTCAGGCATTCTTTATGATGCCGCTCTTGACGAAGAGCTCCATAAGGACATCAGCAACATATATAATATAGAAAACCTTCAAAAGAAGACCCTTACAGTATCTGTAGAAGATCTTGCAGAGGGAATGGAAGTGGAATACAGCGTCAGGAAGAAGGACGGCTATCCCCAGATCGACCTTATTTCCGCTGAAGAGCCCGAAGCAGAAAAGGAATTAAACACAACAAGAGAATTCATAACCGGTTCAGGCTATGATGAGATCATAATAAACACAAACACAGAAAAACTCTCCGACGGAAATAACTATGCCCTTAATATAGAAACAGAAGCCGATGCCTACTTCCATGGTGAAGAGATAGTTGACGGAAAGGTATCAGGTCTCTCCAATCAGGAAAGCTCTCTCAGAATATATAACTTAAACAAAAAGTACTTCAAGATAAACATTTCTTCCCTTGAAGCAGACAGCAACGTTTCCGCAAGCTATGAAGTGGATTCCCTTGATGCCGGAAGCCTTATTGCGGTTTTAAGCGATGGCGAGAAAAAGAAGAGTGAAAACAAGAAGATAGAATACAAGGACAGCAATAGTGGAGTAACTGTAACCGCAACTCTTGCAACTCCCGATGCTGTTCCCGATGAGGCACAGTTAAGGGTAACTCCCGTAACCGGAGACCTTTCCTACGCCTATCTCGAGGCTATGGATAAGGCTGACTCCAGCAAGGAGCATACCCTTGAAAATACCCTTCTCTATGATATTGCCTTCATCATGACTGATGAAAACGGTATTGAGTATGAGTACCAGCCCAAGGAAGGTACTGTCAATATAAACATAAGCTTTGGGGATTCCCAGCTTGAAAAGATCGGAGCATCCAGCACAGAGGAGGTTAAGATCACCCATCTTCCTCTGGAAGAAAAGGTAAAGGACAGCGTAGATAAGACCTTAGATGCTGAAGATGTAACAGTAAACGACATAAAAACAGAAGAAATCCCAACTAAAGCAGAGGGCTCAGAGCTTACCTTTGAAACCGACAGCCTGTCTGTTTACGGTGCCGATGCAGGATCCAAAGATTCAGCGGACAGTGTAAAGACCAATGGAAAAGATCTTAACCCCATGCTTTCAAAGGTTAAAGTTAACGGAAATGAAATAAGCGGTGAATTAGAGCTGGAAGCTGAAGACTTCAGACTTTCTCTCTACTTTATGGAGAATGGTACAAACCAGTATGATAAATTAATGTATTATAAGCTTCCTCAGGGGCTGAAATTCAATGTTTCAGAACCTACAGAGGCTTATATCGAGTTGTCGGGTAACGAGGAAGTTACAGATGAAAACGGAAACAAAAGCACTGTATCCCTGTCCGGAAAGAAGGTTCCTCTTTCATGTTATGTAGATCAGGCAAGTGACGGAAGCTACTATCTTATAGTTGAACTGGATTCCACAAACGAGAACTATAAGTATGTGGATGCAATAGGAAACATGGAGTTCAATGTCGGTATAAATGCTGCTATTGATAAAGAGTCTAAGGAGGTAAAGTTCGGAGGCTCTGATGTATTTGAAGGCGAGATCAAGATAGTACAAAAGGAAGAGGAAGAGGAAGAAGTAGATAACTCAACCATGAAGGCCGAAAAGAGCGGTGTTCTTTCATCTGACAGATCAAAGATCGACTATACTGTAAAGATAACCTCAGTAGGCAATAATAAGAATGTAGAAATTCTTGATATTTTGAGCTACGGATCAAATTATGTCACTCTTGATTCTTCCTCAGTAAAGGTCAGCTCAAGTGTAAGTGGAAAAAGCTACAGTGTTGAGTATGGAAATATCCAGGGAGAACTCTGGCACATAGGAAGTGGCGTTACACCAAATGGAGACGGCACTTTTACAGGAGGTATCAGCATGGATGACGGAGAGGTTGTTACCGTCACCTATACCTGTACTGTTAAAGAGCTCACAGAGCAGGATAAATTAACTAATATCGGAACCGGAAACTATGTTCAGGTAAAGGATAAAACTCAGCAGGAAGCTTATGCCTCAAGCAATATTGAAATTTGGAAGTATGATATTCCCCTTGAAAAGGAAGGCGTATATGATGAAGCAAAGCAGATCATAAAATACACCATAACTATTAATGGCGACAGATCCATGAACATAAAGGGACTGCAGTGTAAGGATCATTTTAGTTCTCATACCAATAAAGACAATGCTTATTTTACCGGAGATGGTATTTATGTCAGCATAAATGACGGCCAGGCTACCCTGATACCCTGGGCTGGGATAAAAAGCGGAAGTGGAGCAGGCTATGAGCCCGGTTTAGACAACATAAATGATACAAAGACCTTTTATTATACCCCTATACCTGAGAGCAGCTCCCTTACAGGCTACGATAAGGTAGTGATAACTTACGATGTACGGGTAAATGTTGATGATATTATAGCATCCGGAAGTATTGGAAATAAGATAAGAGTAGGAGATTCAGGCAGTAAGGAGGTTGAGTCCAACTTAATCGGATTTGAGGCTGATAGTGAGAAGAAGCTTAAAGTAAAAAAGACAGCCGGAGAGATTAAGGATGGCTCGGTGGACTGGACCATAACCTTTACTGTACCTGAAGATGGTTACAACACTTGTGTATTAAAGGACACTCTTCCAAGTAACTGGGTTAATAATGAGTTGTGTTTTGACTCGGTAGATATTGATAAGGATATCACTGTATCAAGCGATGACGGAAGCCCTGTTTACTACAGGAAATCCTTAGAAACTTCAGATGGCGGTCAAAAGAAAAGAGTATTTATCAGATTTTATA
>JAILBX010000140.1 GCA_024680675.1 Lachnospiraceae bacterium
ATCAACTGAAAGCAGATCTTTTTTCGAAGCCTTAACACTGTACCTTAAGTCTATCGATCCTGTTTGGTCCCAGTCATCCTTTGATATACGGATCTTTCCGCTTCCCGCCTGTGAGCTTACGATCCTTATTCTTCCGTCCTCCTGTGGGGTCACTGATCCAAATCCCGTTCCCGATAGCTTCAGGTCAGTCAGATCACAGGCTTCATATATCCCCCTTGAATTCTTTACAAGAAGGGTCGTATAGAGTACAGAGTCTGTCCCCTGCTTTATTGTGGCTGAAGCAGAGCTAAGCTTAAAAGCGGGCTTTTGGTAAACAAGAGGAAGAGTGTATTCTATCACTCCCTCTGATCCCAGATCAAATTCAAGTACAGGATTCTTTGCAGCCTTCTTACGATCACCGGTTACCTTTACGGTAATAACAGATCCGCTCATCCTTGCATCAAAATATTTTTTTGACTTTGGATTACTGTTTAAAAGCTCAGTTTCCGTACTGATGCCTTGAACACTATACTCGTGATCCGAAGGATCTTCAAAAAGATTCCAGACAGCTTCTTCCTCTGAAGACTCCGGCTCCACACTTTCCCATGCTGCATAGAGTCTTATATCTTCTGTCAGCACTGTTTTGAAATCATACAGTGTTTCACAGGCGCTTTCTTTATACCATCCTTTAAACTCATAGCCCTCTGCCTGAGGATCTCCCGGTGCTTCAAGGGACTCCCCTTCACCAAGCTCCTTGTCCTTAGGGAAATATGTACATTCCACTCCGTTTGGATCAAAGCTGACAGTCAACTTCTTCTTTTCTCTCCAGCCGGCGTATACTGTCGTCTCATCCTTCAAAGGGATAGTGAAGTCGAATAAATTCTCACAGGCTTCATCTGCATACCAATCGGTAAATATAAAGCCTTTTGCTTTAGGATCACTTGAGGGTCTTTGGGGCCTTTCTCCCATTCTCAGCCACAGATCCTCAGGTACATTCTCTGCATCCTTCCCGCACATATCATATATCAGTGGGTAACTGTTTATCATTCGATAGGCCAGTGTACAAACTGAAGGGTATCTTGTATAGATAAATACCGTGCTGGATTCATAGTCAATATAAAAGCTTCCATCCTTATATTCAGCCTTGGATGCGGGCTTAGTTCCAAGCATTGTGAGCATTTCACTCTTCTTATCAAGATCACGGAAAACTAAAGGAAAATACTTGTTTGTAAGATCATATTTTACCCCAATAGCGATCACATCAGACAGATCCTTTACCTTTTCCTCTGCCTTATCATCCACCTTCTTTGTGACATTGATGTCAAAATAAGTAGCTCCCACATCGCCTAAATTATATTCCTCAGCCCCATATGTCTCTTTTAGAGCTTTTTCCATTCTGGTCTTTACTTCGCTGTCGGAAGGCTCTTTCTCAGACTCAAAGTCCATCTCAACCAGAAGCGAACTGCCTTCCTGCTTTTCTATATACTCCTTAAGATCCTCTGCTTCAACTCCCATTGCGGGTGTATCATCCTTGGTCTCATAAAAATGTATTCTGGTGATCTTTGAAGAAGCTTCTACATTGATCTTCATTTCACAGGAGCTGGAGGCATTGGCTGCCGTCAGGTCAAGCCTTCCTTTTCCTCCCTTTTCTGAATTTGTAACAAATTTCAGTATGCCTTCACTGTCAACCGAGGCTGCTTTTTCCCCTTTTTCAAAGCTGAAGGAGGAAGGATCATCATCTACTGTCACGATATTGTTTACGGTAAACTCGTTTCCAAGATAGCCCTTTAAGTACTGCTTAAGATCCACACTCGTCTCTACGCCTGTTCCATTTGCTACCTTGAGGCTTATCTCAACTTTGTAGGATCCTTTCTTCATGATCTCCGCCTTTATGCATTGAGGCGCCAAATCCTCATGATTTTTATCTCCGTAAACCCTATACCAGATATTATAGGTCCCGGCATTTATGGCAGTTGGAATATCCCCGGTAAAATATTTCTCCTCAGGAGGATTTTTATCATCACTGCCTAAAGCATATACCATGAAACCATACTTAGTACTGCCTTTATCCAGCAGCTCTACAGGCAGACCCGTATAGAAGAGGTCGCTTTTTGCCTTGGGAGCAGTAAACTCATTGGCTGCCTTTCTTATGGTAAAGCTTTTTGTATTATCAGAGGGAAGCTTATAATTGGCATTTGATAATCCCGTGACCTTAGCGCTATAGCTGCCTGCTTCCTTTTCTCCTCCGGTAACAGTAAAGGTGCACTCATCTTTGTTCAAAAGACCCACAGCACTTGCCTCAGGACATTTTACTGTTCCATCATATGCAAATTCACAGGTACCCCATTGAATTCCCACAGACTTTTGGAATACCCTCAGCTTACCCGGAAGATAAACTATCTGATAATTATCTGCTGTTAAGCCCTTTGGAGTAATTGTATAATCTTCCCCCACATTCTGGTAACGGCTATAGCTGTAATCGTAATCAAGACTTCCGGAAAGAACTTCCTTGTTTTCATTATTTACAAAACCTGTATAGGTAACTCCTGCTCCCTGAGGCTCATCCCCATAGACAATGTCATTGTCATTGGCCTGTACTGCAAGAGCTGTCTTAACCACTTTCAAGACTACAGAAGCCTCTCCAGCAGTTTCATCCGATTCATATCTGTAGGTAATCTTTGTTTCTCCTACTCCCGTGACAGTGATCTTTCCATCCTCTGAAAGCTTTGCCACCTTCTCGTCCTCAAGGATCCAGCTTTCGTTTACTGTCCCGCTTCCCGGATTCTTTACACTGACCTTTGGGGTGAAAGCGTCGGCTCCATAGGCTTTATAAATTTTTTCCTTTTCGTCTATGGATACCCCGGCATCTTCTTTTTTGGCTGTAGTAACAGTAACGACTACTTCGTAATCCTTGTAATTTTCCGCCCCTGTAACAGGTATGGTAATGGTAGCCGTCACTCCTTCATCCTGACTTGTGGTGTTAATGGTAAGGATGCTTCCTTTTATCGTTGGTGTCCCGTTTATAAGACCCGGAGTTGTACCTCCTACAAGTCCGCTTTCTCCGTAAGCTGCCCCTTTTGGAAGGTCAGGAAGCTCATATTTCAGACCCTTTGCTTCTTTTTTACTTTCAACTTTGATACTTTCTGTTTTCTGCCCGCTGTAATCGCTTTTTTCCATGATTGACACGATCTCACAGCTTGCAACCTTTTCCGATTCCTTTCCCGTAGCAGTAACAGTAAAGCTTCCCCCTGTATAGGGTACTGCATACACCTTTTTGACAGTGGTAACTCCGGGAGATATATCCAGAGATAAATCTTCACAGGCGTATATCTCAAGATCATCTGAACTGGATTCCCAATGAAGCTTTTCTTCATCGGTAAGCGCGGTAATTACAACAACATTACCTCCCTTTACCTCCTCTCTGCTCTTATCAAGAGACACACCTTTCTCAAATTTAAAGGTGTTTGTTTTTGGATCAAAGAGCAGGGACTTCAAACTCAGCTTTATGATGGGACGAACCCCGTTTTTTTCTCCACCTTTAGGCTCGTGCCAGTCTCCACCAACTCCTCCCTGGTATGTATAAACCTTAGTAACTGAAGCTTTAACATGAGAACGACTCCAATATTTCTTACCGTCTCCGCTTTTCTTTGTTTTTGAGAATGACCCTATCTCATCATCAGAGGGAAGATAGGGTACTTTTCCTCCCACAGAAGGATCTCTGGCATCAACCTGTGCAAGAATACCTCTTACAGGGAATAAGGGCTTTCCTTTTTCCGTCAGGTTTTCCACATATTTTCTTAATTCAGAGCCCTGGTAATCCGGTCCGGAAAAAACTGACTCTCCAAGACAGTCCCTGGAAAAGAGGGTTATGGTATCATTTGTTGAATCACTGCCTATAACATACCATTCCACATCCTTATCATTATATTTTACTCCCTCTATCCTAACTGTCTGGTCCTTACTGTTAAGAGCATCAAAGCCGGTATATCCTCCGGGAGCTTTTCTTATATTAACACTGCATTCACTGTAAACTCCGGGATGAGCGCTGCTTGCAGCCTTAACAGAAGAAGTACCGGACCTCATTCCCTTAACATAGACCGTTTTAACATTTGTAGCTTCGGCATCTATTACTTGTGTGCAGTCTTCGTCTTCATATAGAAAAACATTTTCATTTTTGCAGCTCCAGATTATTTTGGTATCTTCATCATAAATCTTTGGAGATGCAGTGATCTTTGTTACATTACCCTGAACAAGGGATATATTCTTCTGATCCAGATATATACCTGAATCATAATGAACAATTATGGTATTTTTTGAAGGATCATAATCCAGATAATCCAATTTCAGGTTTATAGCAGGCCGTAAGCCCTTTGTTTCCCTGACATTGGCATGACTGATAGAAGGATTCCCAAATACTAACGGGTGTAGGACATAATTTGATTGATCATCGGCCTTGTCATAACCATCACGTAACCACCAATCACCTCTATCTCCCTTTATATAATCAAGACCTGCAGCCTCCACTTCACTGCTGCTAAGGCTATAGAAGCCCTTAATGACTATATCGAAGTAAGCGGCGCTTTTATCACTCATTTCAAAGACAGCATCTCTCGTATATCCAAAACAGTCTTTGGTCAATTTTTCAAACTCACGTGACATAACAGAATAACGGAAGTCATTGGGACCAATCCAGTCGAAATTGAAATCAGGACTGATCCCTCCCCAATAGGGAGCCTTCATATAATCGTTTATTGAAGCTATTGTCACATAGTTATCCTTAGTATTAACATCAACAACCTTCCACTGACTAATTAATCCCAAACTCGTTTTCACAGGGTTCTTAAGACCCTCCAGAGTGACTGTCTGATTGCTCTTTTTTAAAAGTTTAAACTGTGTCTGTAATGAGTCACAGGGAATATTTACGACACAAGTCGCATTATAGGAAGGGTCTACCTTACTAATGGCGGTAATATTAGCTTTAAGTACATCTGCAGCATTGGTAAATGCGCTTTCCTGAGCCTTCACCTTGACATAGACAGATCTACTATTGACCCAACCTGTTTTAAGCTTATTCATGCTTTCAGTATTGATACTGGTTGTTTCAATCTTACGCGTGCATGCTTCATCTTCATATAAGGTTATCAGATCCTTAGCTGCTCCGCTGATCTCCCATCTGGTCCTTGTTGGATCAAGAGTATGACTTAAGGCCATATTATAATCGATTACTGTATACAAATGATAAACCTGATCATTTTTACAGGTAATACTTTTTTCATTAAGATAATAATCATATACATATTTTAAGACCTCAACCTTGCAGCTGCTTGACATTGAGGGATCCAAAGCATTTGCTGCGGTAACGACTGCTTCTCCTAATTCTATGCCTTTAGCATAGATAAGCCCGCTGTCGACAGGTTCACTGCCGATCTCCTCCGTACAATCCTCATCTTTATACAGCTTCACGATATTTCTGTCACTGCTGCTCCAGATTATATTTGAGTATGTACTACCGCTGTCATCCTTAGAAACGATGGAAAGAGGCATGACACCCAGCTTTCCGAGCCACATCTCACTCCGTTTAAATGCAATACTCTCAATATCTGTATACAAAAGCTTTTTTTCGTCATCATATGCAAGAGAATCCAGCTTTAATTTAATGGCCGGGCGAATACTGCAATGCAATGACACACAGGCTTTATCCTTAGGGGCATCATAATAGCCTCTCTGTTCCGACAAGACCATCATTTCAGTAACAAGCTGCCCTTTTCCATTTTTCATCTCCACTACATCCTTGAGTGGGGTAGTATTGCTCCTGAGCCACCATCTGGTCCCATAACCGGTGAGCTTTTCCTCAGACAGCTTGGAGGCAGCACTATAATCCAAAACATATGGGATCGAACCCTCTATTCCTTCTTCTTTCAAGCTTACGTTAGCAAGCTGCTTTCTTATTGAATAAAGGGCTTGTCCTTTATCTGTCAGACCCTCCACGGTCTTCCTTAAATCTGAATTGGCATATTCTTCATACTCTTTGCTGTATCCAAAGCTCTCCCTTGCAAGAAGGGTAAGAGTTTTTTCTTTCTCATCATAATCGATAACATACCAGTTAGCGACCTGATTCATTGTTCTGACTCCTGCGATCTGAATAGTTGCATCGCTGTCAATAAGCTCACTGAAGGAATTAAATCTGTAAGCCGGGTTATATTTCTTATTACCATCCTTCCTTGTATAGTAATAGCTGAAGGTCTTATCTTCCCAAAGAAGCTCTTTATCAGGCTCTAAATCCCAGTATCCTTTATCGTAACCATCATCCGCTTTTGTTCCGACAGCGGGTATCTGATCCGATGAAAGCCTGATCTCACCCTCTATGCCCTTTACTGCTATAGTTTTATCATTTTTTGTCCCATCATCCCAGGAACCATCAATTACCTTAAAGGTAACATTTACAGTTATTTCCTTACTCTCTATGGCATCAGGCACTGTAATAAGGGTATCGGCTAAAGGAGTGCCTGAAACTGTAACAGTCTTGTAATCCACCCTTGTTACCTTGACTTCGTTGACAACAATATCCTCAAAGGAAGCAAAGGAATACCCATTGTCAGCAGTAAAGGTCACGGTTTCCATTTCAGCAGTCAATCCGGTCTGATTAAGACTGCCGCTTTGAGTGGAGTTATTTCCGCCTTTGATATCCACCTTTACCGGAGGTATGGTACCTTTCTTAACTGTCATGTAACAATGACGGGAATAGTCATTATCTTTTCTTCTTATGATCTCAGTAGGATTTTCCCCTGACCCTCCATAGACCACAAGTCCCTCTCCGACTTCAAGTACACCGTCAAATAATTCTGCCGAAGCTTCTGCTTTACCTCCCCGACCGATTCCGACTCCGTCCTGATTAGAGGAGGCGACCACATTGGCATCTCCTTTTATGATGACCCTTCCCACAGAACCATCCAAACCTCCACCGATCCCGGCAGCTCTGTCACCACCTGTGGCCTTTATTTCTCCTGCATTAATAGTAATGCTGTCTGCCGACTGCCCATAGCCGCCGCCAATACCGGCTCCTCCCTTGCCACCTGCAGTCTCAATACGGCCACCATTTATTATTATATTCCCTGAGGATCCGCCTAAACCTCCACCGATTCCGGCTCCTCCCTGATAGTCACTACCCGCTTTAACAGTTATTTCTCCACCATTAATGGTAATCGTTCCACCGACTCCATACCAGCCGCTTCCGATTCCCGCTCCCGTGGATTTGCCATTATCAATAAGTATCCGGCCTCCATTTACAGTGATGTTTCCGGTTTCTTCCTCATGATTACCACCGATACCGGCATTAAAGCTATAGTCATCGTATTTGACGTGCAAAAGACCTGTACCCTCTGTCCCTCCGTGAATTATAAGCTCACTGCCCATAGGCACATTAATACCTCCCTTGGATAAAAGGGTCATTCCATCAGAAAGGATAAGATTTACTTTTCCTTTTACCTTGATCCTGTCGGCTAAGCTTATCTCTGAAGAAGAGGAGGCTGTGGGCACAAGCTTATACCAGGATTCAACCCCTTCCTCTCCCCAGACTATATCCTTATCGTTAATTTCTCTGACACTGACCCCTTCAGCCATGAGGCTCTCTTCCAGATCACTCTCATTCACCTCAATCTGCAGATCCTCTGCTACCGTTTCTGCCTGAGCAGGTGTCACCTTAAGGGCGAGAACTAGGATCAAAAATACTGCCATTAATTTTACTGTAAGATTCCCGGTCTTCAAGATACACGTATCTCCCTTCTTTTAATTGAAATTATTGCTAATAATCTATCAATTTTTACTGAAATTTTATACAATTCTAATAGAAATTCTATCATAAATCTTTTTTATAGACAACAGCCATACGTCGAAGAGAAAAAAGGAAGTTCACCTTTTCAGGGTGAACCTCCTTGACCTTTTGACCTTATTGGGGGACAGGGTTATAGGTCCACTATTTTGACCCTTGACCCTGCCCCTTTGTAGCTTCCTTAAAATATTTCAGATATCACTTCAAATAAGCTCATCCTCATATTGCTGATTGTAAAGTTAGCCTTCTTACTGCCTATTGTTTCGCTTCCATTGCCGTTTATTAAGATCACTGCACGTCCCTTGTTCACGTTATTTATATAGCTTATACCATAAAGCTCTGGATCAAGGTCTGTCCATACCCTGTTGATCTTAACCATAACCCGGATCTCAGGCTCTATTGCATAGCCTGTGTATTCCTGGCTGGATACTCTTACATCCTTATATCTCTTGTTCTTCTCTTTTGCAACTATCTTAGCCTTGCTTAGATCTATTGCCTCTGACTTATTTCTCACTACTTCGTAAGTTCCAAGGGCGGTACCTGTATAGTTTCCTTTAGCTGTGACAGCTATGGTTATTGTCTTACTGTCCTCATCATCGGCTAAGGTCAGCTTATCCTTTGAGGTCAGCTCCTTAACTCCGTCGGCAGTCACATCCTCAACCTCTCCCTCATAGAACTTAAAGCTGTATTCAGAAGTCTTAAGCTGTACTCCGTCAAGGGATACAAAGGGCTTTGAAAGATATTTTCCGGGCTTTTTATAGATCATTTGCGCTGCCTCTACCCTGGCTGTTGCTATAGGCGCCTCTACTATATCAAAGCTTCCCTTAATGTCCTTATGTCCCTTATAATTCCCAAGGAATTTAACAGTAAAGCTTCCCTTTCCAACCTTCTTATTTGAGGAATAGCTCACCTTATAATCCTCGCCCTCATTGAGGGTCTCTTCCGACCTACCTTCTTCTCCCTCAACTGTCTTACTCTCTATAACAGTCACATCGGGCATAGCACCCCTTACATTATGATATACCGGTTCCTCAGGGGAAGTAAGGGCTGCGCTTATATCAGCGGTCTTATTCCCTTCTATGGTAAACTTCTTTACCACAGTCCCATTGTAAGCTCCGATACCTGTTACAGTAAGGGTTGCCTTTCCGGCAGCTGTATTGTCACTGTAGCTTACTATAAAATCCGTATCCTCTATAAGCGCTGTCTTTGAGTTTCCTGCGGTTACAGTTAACTCCCCGGCTTCCTCGGCAGTGCTTATACTCAGCTCCTGAGCCTCTCCGTTATAGACATGCTTTCCTGCCTTTAATGCTGCCTTGATGGCATTCTTCTTAATGTCTTCTTTTGTGATCACTTTAACTTTTATATCCTTAAGAGTTCCGGTAAAGTTACCCTTGCCGCTTATATCTATGCTGGTGTCCTTTGTGATCACTGCCTTATTGCTAAGATCCCTGTCACTGCTTTTAAGCTTATATCCACGGTATACAATAAGGGGATTTAACTTCTTCCCGCTCTCAACCTTTATATCGCTTATACCCGTGATCAGTCCATGATTACTTGCTTCCTCAAGATCTGCAGGCAAAATATATAATTCAAGTATCTTACTGCTTTTATATCTTCCCTTACCTGAAACTTTGATAGTTGCAGGCTTTTTGCTGCTTACCTTCCTATTATTGCTATAGCTTACCCTGTAATCGATTCCTTCCTTAAGAACCCCGTCTGCCTTGCTTGTAACCTTGATCAGAGGCTTTATGGCATAGGATGTATATGCTATCTCATATCTTTCTTTCTCTGAGTTATAGCAGACTCCCTCGTAAGGATCATCATAGACCTTTGCAAAGTAAACTCCAAAGCTCTCATCCTCGGGATCCGGTTCAGGCTCGGGTTCAGGCTCAGGTTCAGGCTTCTCCTTATTCTCAAAGCCTGCATAAAGTATAAGATCTTCATTTACAGCTGTATCAAAATCATAAGTATTCTTGCATCCCTTATCACTGTACCATCCGGTGAAATTATAGCCTTCAGCCGTGGGGTCCTCAGGTTTTACGGCCTTTTCTCCCTTCTTTATCCTCTGACCCTCAGGAACTGCAGCACTTACTCCGCTTAAGTCAAAGCTGACCGTAACATACTCTATACTCTTAAGTAAAGCCTCTATGGTAACTCTGCCTGTGTAGGGCTGGGTAAACACATAGCTGCCATCCTCATTCTTTGTGACAGTAAGGCTATTTCCCTTCTTGTCCTTAACTATTACATCCTCAACCTCATATCCTTCTTCAGGAGTCACTGTTACAGTTACGCTGTATCCTGCCTTTGGACTTGAAGGATTTACTGAAATACTTCCATGCTCAGGCTTTGTTATTACCGGCGTATAGCTGCTTGTTCCTCCTCCTCCACCACCACCTCCACTGCTCTTTTTGGTCCACTGAGCGTAGAGAGTCAGATTAGAGCTTAGACCAGTCACAGAAGCTCCCACATTGTAGGGATCCCCGGAGCCATCTGACATAGTATTCCAACCGCTAAAATTATAGCCGCTTCGACTGAAGGTATTTGAAGCAATAACAGCATTATCACCATCAACCTCCACCACCTTCTGAACTGAGCTCCCATTATTTGCCCGGTAGGTAATGGTTTTATTTACCCCGCGTTCATAGGTGACTGCATAGGTTGAGAATTGGTTGCTATAAATATAGAAGACACAATTAACTATATCCGGATAAAAATATCCATCCTTATAGCTTCCTTTAGTCAGTCGATTGCTGCATTTAGTAAATTTAACTGCCTTATTATCATGATTACGATAGAAGGCAAAATTATATCGTCCATTGGTATCAAAGGGGTAGATGATCTCAAGTACATC
>JAILBX010000051.1 GCA_024680675.1 Lachnospiraceae bacterium
TCTTGCCTCATATATCTCATAAGGAGCGATCAGGTAAGAGCTATCGCTTTTCTTTTCAAGCTCTCCTCCTTCAGAAGTACAGAAGACATTTGCAGCTTTTTCATTATAGCGTGTGTCAGGATCAAAGGTCCAGTCTATATACTCTATGGAAGGATCCGAGTAGGCATCCAGAACCACTGTAGTATCTGTGATGTTATCATGGGCTCTGACCCAGAGCTTGGCAACATTGTAGCCCTTGACCGAGCTTTCGGTAGCAGCATAGATATTGTCGGTATCGGAATAAATACCGATACTGTCGTAGTGATCCACAACCTTTATGGCAAGTCTGCCGTTTGTCTTTGTTTCATCACTGTCAGCAGTATAGATAAGCCTGTTATAATCGCTGTCTGTCATTTCTCCGTAGGAGTTTTTATTTACTGTCTTTCCGTTAACGGTAAGCTTTGCAACGGCGCTTGCATTACCGGGTTTTATACCGTACACATAGCTGTCAAGATAGGCACCGGCGTATTTTCCGTCGCTTTCGTTTTCTATCTCTATGGTAAGCTCACCATCTATGGGGCTTCCCAGATAATCCTTATCAGGACTCATATAGGGATATATTTTAGTATCTGAAAGGTTAAAGGATTGGTTATGAGTGTCTGACTTTGCATCGGTATTTCCCACAGCGGACACTGAAAGAAGAGCTGACTGGGCATTTACCATAGTGGCAAGCTCCTTCGTATTTACCCCTGAAAGAGCTAAAGCATTGCCCTTTTCATCTGTAGTGCTGATAGAAGCTATTCCCTTTTCATCAAGACCTTCAGTTCCTTCTTCTATGTCAGGTCCGTCAAAGACAGTAACAAAGTTATCGCTGTTTACATACTCATTGGTCCAAGCAAAGAAGGTAGTATCATAGTTTGCGGGATAATCCCAGCTTCCGTCTTTAAAGTCGGATTTGGAGGGATCAGCCATACCTGAATTGTAGTAATATGTCTTACCGTTTGCCAGATATCCAAAATCGGAAAGCTTTACAGTACTTGTCTCTTTGCTGCCAAGGGCTGCTACTTCGATCTTAACCTTAGTACCCTTTACTACTTCTACGGACTCACCCTTCTCAAGAAGCTTTCCATCAATATAGAAATATATATTTTCATTTTTGGGAGAAGTAAGAGTTACTATCTCATTCCCGCTCTTTGCACTGGGGTCGATAAGAACATCCCCTGTAAGCTCAGGGATCACGTACCAGTAAACTGAATCCTGCTTTATTCCTCCTTCTCCGATCACGGCAGGTGTTACTGCTATTGGTGTTAAGGTGTCAACCTTTCCATCCATTTCATACCATAAGGAATTAACCACAGTGTTAAGATCTGTGGTATTACTGCCCTGGATCTGGAAATAGAAGGGCTCTCCTATATGTCCCTTAGCAGTTAAAGCGGTAACAATACTGAAAGGAGTAGTTACTATATCATCATTTATATCAAGGCTTACTGCATTTGCAGTATAAAGGCTTGAGCTGTACTTGGTATTGATAGAAACCTCTTCGCCTCTTACAGATATATATTCCGGTGTGGATGATATATAAACAGTGGAGTTTACTGCATTTGCAGGAATACTCATAAGATCCGGTGAAGCCACCAGGCTTTTTGAGCTTGAGGAATTATCTGTTTTATAGGTCACATTATCAACCTCATAGCCGTCGGCAGGGATGATAAAGAAGTTAAGATCCTCATAGCTATTACCCTGAGCATCTCCGTAAATAGTTGTGATCTCACTTCCATCCTCTGTAAAGGCAGCATAATTATTCTTCTCCTGCTGAAGCTTTACATACTCCTTTGTTTTGGCGGATAAGGTCACCTTATCAGCTATTTCAGCTGCTTCGATCTTGTATAGATCTATGTATTTGCCCGAGCTTCCCGAAATGATCTTGGCAGTATATTCATCATAGTCGGTAACGGGTATAAGGCCCACTGTTTTATTGCCCACCTGACATGCGGCCTCTATGACTCTTTTCTTTGTAGAATAGAAAGCTACATAGAGATCTTCGCCCTTATAGGCCTTTTTATCGGATTCCGTAAGTGTGTACCTGAAGCTTCCGTCCTGGTTGTCTGTTCTTAAAAGCTTGCAGGCAGATACAAGCTCAGTATCCATAGAGCTTTCGATAGGGTAATAGGTACTTGAGCTTCTTCCTGTCAGATCAATGACAACACTGCAGTTATCTCCGTAAAGGTTTGTAAAATCACCCTTTACATTAAGAGTATAGTCTGTGGAATCTATTCCGCACCAGTAATCTGTCATATAGGAGCCGGATTTTACTTCTTCATCTGCAGACCGGGTAAAGCTGTTCAATATATTGTTAGAGGAATCATAAACAGTTACCTTTACAGCAAGATTTGCAGGATTCACTTCCTCCATATTGGATATCAGCTTACTTAAGTGAACGCTTAAGTTCTGATCCACAGCTGTATAAAGCAGGCTGCTTGAATAGCTCTTTAGCTTTATTCCATCCTCGGCCTCTGCAGTTACTGTTATACCCGTATAGGTTGTGGGGCTTGCCTGACCAAGCTCTAAAACAATATTCCTGCCGTATTTTGCACCATTGTCAGATGTATACACATTGCTCTCTATGCTTTTAAGCAGGGATGAAGGAAGGGTAACAAGCTTACTTCCTTTTCTGTAGCCCTTGTTCTTATAATAGGAATCTTCAATATCTACCGCATAGAAGGAGGAAAAAGAAAGCTTCTTTTCCGTATGATCGCTTGCACTGGTATACTTGTCATAAATTATAGACTTTATATAGTTGTCGGGAAGCTCATATCCCACATAAGGCGATACTATGAAAGAAAAGTCATGATCTGAATCAATGCCGAAGGAGGAAGTATAGGGATCAGCCACAGGACTGTTTACTTCCGTGATCATTATCTTCTTTTCATCATAAACATCAGAAGGACTGCTTCCTGATCCAGTGCAGCCGTTACGATAGGTAAAGCTTAAATGTTCTGCATCCGTTACAGGATAGGATGTCCCCGAAAAGTCCATAAAGAGGTCATCTAAGGATTGAAGATCCTCCCCCTCCTCTGTGTCTTTTTCAACAGCATCTTCACTCTTTGCCGAATTCTTTTCGGATGCATTTCTATCTTCTGAAACAGCATCCAAACTCTCATCTGTAATTTGAGCACTGTCGTCTCCTAAAGCCTCCTGTGACGACTGCTCTGAAGCCGAACCGGCTTCATTTGTTTTTGTTTCGAGATCTTCTACGGCTGCTTTACTGTTACCATTAACACGAGTAGCAGCGTAGCTTGGTAAAGCAGTAGGCACTATCATTGTAAGAACCAGAAGGATACTTAACAGTGCTTTAGCCTTGCTTACACTCTTTTTCATAATCTCTTCTCCTTTCAAATATTATTTCCTAAAGTAAGAATTTTGTGCATATTATACAAAAAGCACTATTAATACGCACAAGACTCTAGTTAATATTATAAACCATTTTCCGGAAAATATAAATAAAAATGTGACCTTGCAATTTATGCTTAATGTATAAAAAGAAATATGATACAATATATCGAATGGTCAATTTTTTGATTGTCAATATCTTGTAAAAACAGGGAAAAATTATTTTTGTTTTTTTCTCTGAGCATATAAATAATCCGGGGAAATTTTGCTTCTGACAGGGATCCTTATGTGACAAATGCCGAAAAAAATGATGGGATCTTCCCTTGTAATTATAAATATATATTTTGTGAAAAATGTACAATTTCTTATATATAAATCAAAAAGATAACCCACCACCTTCAGGTGGTGGGAGAAGCTTTTTGATTTATATATAGGCCTTGAAAAACCACGCCGCTCTTTTTACAGAAAATAAGGAGAAAAATGATGAGAAAAAACAGAGCTATTGTTATAAGGAAGCTTTTTTTTCCGGCTTTTACTTTTACCTTGAGTCTTTTACTGAGCCTTGCTATGACAGGGACAGTCAGGGCTTCGGAGTCCGGGATCCTCTTAAATACCTCGGGTAATATAAACAGGTCAGTATCCGTGGATCCCACAGGGCTTAAGGAGGGCTTTTCGGCAGTTATATATGATAACAATAACGGCCTTCCAACTTCAGAGGCCAATGCCATTGCCGAAACCTCGGACGGCTTTTTATGGATAGGCAGCTATGCCGGACTTATAAGATATGAC
>JAILBX010000076.1 GCA_024680675.1 Lachnospiraceae bacterium
AGATGCAATAAACAAAACCGTTAACGAGATCTCCTCTATAGACATGGATGGTATCAATAAGACCGTCAATGAGGTGGCAGCTGTTGATGTTTCAGGAATAAACAAGACCATCAAGGAATTATCATCCATTGATATGGCAAGCGTAAACAATTCCCTTAAGGGTATTGCGAATCTTGATATAAATACCGTAAATGATTCCATAGAAGTATTAAAGAATCTTGATGTTGAAAAGATCAATAATGCTATAACAGAGCTTTCAAAGATCGATATGAAGGCAGTTAATGATTCTATAAAAACCACTAATGAAGCTGTTGCTTCAATAGATGTCAAGGGCTTAAACGACAGCATGAATGAGATCGCAAAGATCGACGTTGATTCGGTTAATGAATCTATTCAGAATGCAAACACCATTGCTTCCATAATCAATGTTGAAGGAATAAACAAGACGGTAGATGAGATAGGAAAGCTTGATATGTCTAAGGTTAACGGGGCTGTTGAAGAGTTAAGCTCCGTTGATATGGAGCAGTTAAATAAAGCTATCCAGGAGCTTACCGGAATTGATATGGACGGGTTAAACAAGGCTGTTGAGGAGCTTTCAAAGATCGATATCAAGAGTATTAATGATGCTGTTGAAGAGATATCGGATATCGATATGAAAAAGATGAATGATACCATGACAAATATGAACGACACCATGACAAGCATGGATGACGTGGACTATGAGGCTCTTACAGAAGCAATTGACAGTGTTGCAGATCTGGATTTCTCAGAGATCGAAGAAGCTATCAATAACTTAAGTGAAATAATAGAACCGCTTACAAAGGTTTTAAATAAAAGTACAAGATAATCAGAGACTATAAGTAATATATAAAAGAAATTAAGAAGAGGTAATATTTTATGTTAGGTGCGGATGCGATGGCAAAATGCCTTGAAGAAGAAGGCGTAGAGGCTGTATTTGGATATCCCGGAGTTGCGATTTGCCCGTTTTTCAACAGTATGCTGGGTAATAACATAGAGAGGATTCTTGTAAGGACGGAGCAGAATGCAGCCCATGCGGCAAACGGATATGCCAGAGTGTCCGGAAAGGTTGGTGTATGTGTAGCTACCTCCGGTCCGGGAGCGACTAATCTCATAACCGGGATAGCTACTGCTTACGCCGATTCGATACCCTTGGTCTGTATAACAGGCCAGGTGGATTCCTCCCTCCTTGGATCCGATGTTTTTCAGGAGGCTGATATTACAGGGGCTGTAGAGTCCTTTGTAAAGTACAGTTATCTTATTAAAAAGGTTGAGGATATTCCAAGGATCTTTAAAGAGGCCTTTTATATTGCTTCAACAGGAAGAAAGGGTCCGGTGCTTATCGATGTTCCAATTGACATTCAGAATGCGGTTCTGAAAAATTTCTCTTATCCTGAAGAGGTAAATTTAAGAACCTATAAACCTACGGTAAAGGGTCATGCGGTTCAGATAAAGAAGGTTTTTGATGCATTGAAAAAGGCAAAAAAGCCTATTATATGTGCCGGTGGAGGAGTTATTTTAAGCAATGCCAAAAGTGAACTCAGAGAATTTTCCCATAAAAACGGTATACCTGTTGTATCAACCCTTATGGGAATAGGGGCAATGCCTACCAGGGATCCCTTATATTACGGTATGGTTGGTAATAACGGAAAGTCTTATGCCAACAAGGCAATGAATGATTCCGATCTCCTTATTATGATAGGAGCCAGAGTGGCAGACAGAGCTATAGCTCAGCCTGATCTGGTTACGGAAAATACCATACTGGTGCATATAGATGTGGATCCTGCCGAGATAGGTAAGAATGTTGGACCTACCATACCTCTGGTAGGAGATATAAAGTCTATATTTGATGATTTTAAAAAGGAAGAATTGAATTCGGATTATTCCGAATGGATAGAAACCCTCAATAAATACAGAGAAGCTGAGAAGCCCAGAAGAAAGCCGGATGAAAAATATGTGGATCCTGCAGTCTTTATTACAAAGCTTTCCGAAAAGATGGAAGAGGAGGGTATTTATGTGGCCGATGTGGGCCAGAATCAGATGTGGTCCTGTGGCTATCATATAGTTAAGAACGGAATGTTTTTAACCTCGGGCGGAATGGGAACCATGGGTTACTCCATACCGGCGGCCATAGGAGCAAGAAGAGCAGCTAAAGACAGGCAGATAATCGCTGTATGCGGTGATGGTTCTTTTCAGATGTCTATGATGGAGCTGGCTACTATGATGCAGCATGGTCTCTTTATCAAAATAGTTGTTTTCCATAACGGCTATCTTGGATTGGTGAGAGAGTATCAATATAATACCTATAAGGCTAATTATTCGGTAGTGGATCTGTCGGGGAGCCCGGATTTCTGTAAGCTTGGAGAGGCCTATGGGATTAAATGTGTAAGAGTTTCCGATATGCAGGGAATTGATGAGAAAATAGATGAGTTCATAAGCTATGATGGTCCGATGCTTATGGAGCTTATGATAGATCCCATGGATAGAGTAAAATAATTGGAGCATATTATGAAAAAGATATATTCTGTATTAGTAGAAAACAGATCAGGTGTTTTAGCCAAGGTTGCCGGTCTTTTTGCCAGAAGGTGTTTTAATATCGACTCTCTGGCAGTAGGAGAAACCTTTGATAAGGAGGTATCCTGTATCACCATTGTGTCATCGGGAGAAAAGAGCACCCTTGAACAGGTTGAAAAGCAGCTGAATAAAAAGATAGATATTATAAAGATTAAGACCTTTTCCGAGGAGGACAGTCTGAGCAGGGAGCTGATCCTTGTAAAGGTAAAGTATAATAAAAACAACAGAAGAGAGCTTATGGAGATATGTGAGCTTTTGGATGCATCAATTGTTGATATGTCAAAAAACCAGATGACTATACAGCTGTGCGATACACCTGAAAAAACGGATCTTTTGATGCAGATGTTAGCCTCTATAAGTGTAGTTGAGGTGGCAAGGACAGGAACTTTGGCCTTGCAGAAATGCAGGCTGAGCGACCAGTAAAGCATAGAGGGTTGATCGTCAGGTATTTGAAAAAATTTATTTAGGAGATAATTAAGCAATGAATAGAAAAGTATTTCAGTTGATAGCAGATAATACTTCAGGTGTTTTAAGTCGTATTGCAGGCCTTTTCAGCAGAAGAGGCTATAATATTGAAAGCATAACGGCAGGAGTTACCACAGATCCGAATTACTCACGTATAACGATCGTAACTACGGGAGATAATGACATTTTAGAGCAGATAGAAAAGCAGGTCGCAAAGCTTGTTGACGTGGAATCCATTGTGGAATTAAATCCGGGGGATTCGGTTTTCAGAGAGCTTATAATGATCAAGGTTAAGGCTGATGCTGCCCAGAGAGTTGAGATTTCAACAGTGGTTGATATCTTCAGAGCAAGTATTGTGGATGTGACAGTTGATTCACTTATTATTGAGCTTATAGGAGATCAGCCAAAGATAGAGGCTTTCCTTGCAATGCTTGAGAGCTATGATATTCTTGAAACGGCAAGAACCGGTATTGCAGGTCTTTCAAGAGGAACTGAATCCATAGTGAAACTTTGACAGCTATGCTGCCTTTAGGAACGGCTTATTCTAAAAGGCAGCATTATAATATAATATTTTTTTAAAAAAACGGAGGAGTTAAAAATGGCTAAAATTTACTATCAGGAGGATTGTAATCTTTCAATGCTTGAGGGCAAGACCATAGCAGTGATCGGTTACGGAAGTCAGGGACATGCCCATGCATTAAATGCCAAGGAGTCCGGTTGTAACGTTATCATAGGTCTTTATGAAGGCTCAAAGTCATGGGATAAGGCTGTTAAGCAGGGATTTGATGTTTATACAACTGCGGAAGCTGCTAAGAAGGCCGACATTATTATGATACTTATAAATGATGAAAAGCAGGCAGATATGTATAAGAAGGATATTGAGCCAAACCTTGAGGCCGGCAATATGCTTATGTTTGCTCATGGATTTAATATTCATTTTGGTTGTATCGTACCACCTAAGGATGTAGATGTTACTATGATAGCTCCTAAGGGACCCGGACATACAGTAAGATCTGAGTATCAGGAAGGAAAGGGTGTTCCCTGTCTTGTTGCTGTACAGCAGGATGCTACAGGAAAGGCATTGGATATAGCTTTAGCTTACTCACTTGCCATAGGAGGAGCAAGAGCAGGTGTTCTTGAAACTACCTTCAGAACAGAAACCGAAACAGATCTCTTCGGTGAGCAGGCAGTTCTTTGCGGTGGTGTATGTGCTCTTATGCAGGCAGGCTTTGAAACACTTGTTGAAGCCGGATATGATGAAAGAAATGCATATTTTGAGTGTATTCACGAGATGAAGCTTATTGTGGATCTTATCTATCAGTCAGGCTTTGCAGGAATGAGATATTCTATTTCAAATACTGCTGAATACGGTGATTATGTAACAGGACCAAAGCTTATTACTGAAGAGACCAAGAAGACCATGAAGAAGATACTGTCCGATATTCAGGACGGAAGCTTTGCCAAGGAGTTCCTTTTGGATATGTCTCCTGCCGGAAGACAGGTTCACTTTAAGGCAATGAGACAGAAGGCTGCTGAGCATCCCTCAGAGAAGGTTGGAGCTGAAATACGTAAGCTTTACAGCTGGAATAATGAGGACAGTAAGCTTATAAATAATTAAATAAACTATAGCTTTTCACGGATGTAAATGAAAATATCTTGATAAAATGGCCCCGTAGTAACTGATGTTATACGGGGTCTTAATTTATTGACTTTATTTTATTATTTTTTTCAATTATCTTTTGTATTTTGTTATAATATAAATGAAAGATATTAAAGAAATATATAGTAGCAGCAATTGAGAGCTGCTTCCTTTATATTATAAATCAGAATAATAAGGAAAAGAGGAGGTATAAATATGAATCATATAATAACCATAAGTCGTCAGTTTGGTAGTGGTGGAGCAGAAATAGGAGAGCTGCTGGCAAAAAAACTGGGGGTAAAATATTATGATAAGGAGCTTTTAAAGAGGGCGGCAGAGGACAGTGGTATGTGTCATGAAATATTTGAAAATCATGATGAAAAACCTACCAACAGCTTTCTCTACAATCTGGTAATGGATACCTATACCTTTGGTTACGGAAGCTCTCCTTATGTGGAAATGCCCATAAGTCACAAGGTTTTTCTTGCTCAGTTTGATGCTATTAAGAATATAGCTAAAGAGGGTCCCTGTGTTATAGTAGGAAGATGCGCGGATTATGCCCTTGAAGAAATGGATAATGTTGTTAATGTATTTATCTGCGGTTGTATGGAATCCAGAATAGAAAGGGTCAGTAAGAAATACAGCCTCAGCGAGGATAAGGCAAGGGACATGATCATAAAGAAGGATAAGCAGAGAGCAAATTATCATAATTATTATTCCTCAAAAAAATGGGGACATGCCGGAAGCTATCATGTTTGTATTGATAGTTCAATGCTTGGAATTGAGGGCACTGTGGATTTTTTACAGAATTTTCTGGATAAATATATAGAAACAAAAGCTTAATGGAAGAGAGTTTGATTATAAATGAAGAAATTTGATTACAGGTTTGTAAGATTAGGCATTACAATAGTAGTAAGCCTTTGTATCTGCATACTTTTTTTCCACATGATCACAAATGGGGCAGAGGGTCTTATAACGGTTAAGGACACCCTGGTAAGTATTACAATGCCAATAATAGATGGTCTTTGTTTAGCTTACCTTCTAAATCCTGCAATGATGTTTTTTGAAGATAAGCTTGTTGAACCTCTTTTGGGGAGATTTAAAAAAATTAAGGATACATATGGTCGTAAATCTCTGGTCAGGGGAATATCAGTCTTTATCACCATAACCCTCTTTATATTACTGATAGCGGGTCTTTTGCTGCTTATCGTTCCTCAGCTTGTACACAGCATTGAAAGTATCGTTATCAGAATGCCAAGATATATGAACTCACTTGATCGTATGCTATCGGAATCTCTTATAAATATAACCGATAATAATGATATAGCCGCTTTAATTGAAGCTTATTCAGACCAACTTACGGTTTTTTTAAACAATAAGATAATTCCCGGGGTTCAGAGCTTTATTTCGTCCTTTTCTACATCATTATTTTCAAGTATTTATGATATTTTAGTATGGATCTTCAATTTTGTTATTGGAATTATTATTTCCATATACCTGCTTTTTAAAAAAGAGCTTCATATAGGGCAGACAAGAAAAGTCATCTTTGCCTTATTCTCAGAAGAAAAAGCATCTGTTTTTTTAAATAATATGAGATTTGTAAACAATGCTTTCGGTGGTTTTATCTCAGGAAAGATCGTTGACTCCTTTATTATAGCCATACTTTGTTTTATAGGCATGGCTCTCTTGAAGCTTCCATATGCCTTGCTGATAAGCAGTGTTGTTGGTGTAACAAATGTAATACCTTATTTTGGACCCTTTATCGGGGCAATTCCTTCGGCTTTCATTTTATTAATGATAAGTCCTAAGAAATGTCTGATCTTTTTATTGTTTATTGTTATATTGCAGCAAATTGACGGAAATATACTGGGGCCTAAAATATTAGGGCCAAGTACAGGCTTATCCAGCTTCTGGGTTATATTTGCAATAACTATTTTCGGCGGACTCTTTGGTTTTATCGGTATGTTTATAGGGGTGCCTGTCTTTGCGGTCATTTATGCGGCATTCAGAACCTATATTGAACAGCGTCTTAAGAAAAAGTCCTTACCGGTTGAGACAAGCTATTATATGCCCGATCAATATGAGGATAATACAGATTCTGATGATGAAAAGTCAGAGGGATCCGGGGATAAGGAAAAATTCATCAAAAAACCGGGAATGATCAAGGGGAAAAAGAAGGATGACGTACACTTTAAATTCCATTCAAAGGACTGATATCTATTCGTTAAAGTTGTCTTTCGCGAATAGTTCCATATAGCTCTTTGAGCCTCCTTCCCTTTAGCAGCTTTAGTATATTATTTGGTATAAAAGAAAAAAACAGATACCCGCTATAACAGGTATCTGTTTTTTATATATCCTTAAATTCCCCTAAAGGAAAACTTAAAGTAAAGATCCTTTGAATTATCTATACAATG
>JAILBX010000110.1 GCA_024680675.1 Lachnospiraceae bacterium
CTGTCCTATTATCAGGACATTTCCGGAGGGAAGAATTATATCTTTAGATATCATTTCATCAAGTTTACTGTTACATAACTCCTCATTCTCCTGATATTCCAAATAGATCTCCCTCATTTCTCCGATCAGGGAAGATAGATCTGCATAGTCTACTACATTATCGTTATAATCATAAAGAGCCAGCTTTTTAATATCAATATCTCTGCTTTCATCTGCGTCATACTCTCCATAGCTTCCGCTTACAAATACCATCCTCTTATATTTTTCCACATTAAGTTCCTTCAGGATGTTTTGCGAGTTAATATAAAAGTAATCATCAATATAGCCATCCTCATCCATATCCCTTATTTTTATTTTTTCTTCTTCACTAACATTATTTTCAAGATATTTCCTTCCTCTTTCTTCACCCTGCTCATAAATAACAGAATAGGCCTCCACAGCAGAATTTTTAATATTTTCCGGCGCTTTATCCCCCATTTCAAGATATGAGATAAGCTTCTTTTTCTGGGAGTTTATTATGACCTCCTCCATATTGATAAAAGGCATAAAAAATATAAGGAATGTCTCAGCTATGATAATGAATAAAAGCAGGTGTGTCAGCTTCTTTTTGGATATGAATGCAAAGGTGTAAAGTATCAGGTAAGCTGACTCAAAAACTATGAGAGCGGCTCCAAGATACCTTGAGCGGGTAAATCCATAGGCAGATACTCTGATATAGAGACAGATCAGCTGAAGTATTATAAAGGGAGCAAAGAAAAAAGGGAAAAAAGATATGGGTTTTTTGATCTTATCATCACAGATACCAAGTGCCAGAGTCCATATGGGAAGTCCAAAAATGAAAAGAAGGGAAAGAATGAGAAAAACCTCATTTTTTGGCAGAGCTCTTGTTATTACTATTTTAAAAATATAAAGGTATACTACAAGAAACGCCACTGCCAGGATGGCGGTAAGTACATAACTGAAAAGGATTTTTGAAAAGGCGGATACTTTTTCCCCTGTTTTTGACAGCCCAAGCAGCAGGCAGGGATATTGGAGAAGACCTATAAGTAAAAGCTCTGCTCTTTCAAGAAACAAAAAGGCATCAGTGTTATAGATCAGAGTATTAAAAGTAAGGATTATAAAGAGAATTCCTACAGCAACCAGAAGATAAACAAGCTCTGCCTTTAATAGCCCAAGAAAGCTTTTACAGCAGTACTCTTCAAAGTCCTTACCCTCTTTTTTAAAAAAGAAATAAACCGACAGACATACTGTTAAAACGAAATAGCATATAAAACTCTGATAGGGAATAGTGGGTGACCAGAGAGAATCACAACTCTTTTCAATAACTGCCTTATAGCTGTAAAAAACAGAGTAGGCAAGGGACAAAAGCCCTACGACAGGATAGATGACAAAATAATACCTCTCCTTTTTTAAAGCTTTTTCTCTCCCTTGTCTTTCATAGTTGATCGCTTCACATAAAAGAGCTCCAAATGCCAGACAGAAGGTAAGGTTTTCAACGGCTGCCGCATATTTATGGCCTCCCGACAGGATCACTGCCTGAATAAGAAAAGTAACCAGCATAAGTCCCGTAGAAATTGGATGGTATTTTATTACTCTGCTAAAATCTTCCCAAAGATTTTTTATCCCGATCATCATTTTTCTCCTCTACCTCCTCATCATAACTTATCCCGACAAAGAGCAGCTTCCTATAAAATGAGCTTTTGTATCTCTTTTCAGCACATAAGCCCCACATTGCTGCAGGGCTTGTTTTCTACTATCCTGTCAGTCTTACAGGTCTATAGCATTATATTTAAGGCTTTCACGGTGTAAATAGATTAAATAAATTAAATCCCTTATTTCTTATGGCAAACTTAGCTGTCTTTGTGCCGGTTACCTGAGGTTCAGTTCCCTTTACGATAATACTTGCATTTCCTTTGTTTATATTATCTACATAGTAAGTCATATATGTAGCTTCTGGAACTTCCTTCCACTCCTTTCCATCCTTATATATAAATCAAAAAGCTTCTCCCACCACCTGAAGGTGGTGGGTTATCTTTTTGATTTATATATTATTAATTTTTATATCAATCATACTCTGTAGAAGATCAATTCTCTTCATCATTTAGAACCCCGTTTCATAAATAAGGTCATCATTTTCCCAAAAGAGGAGCTTCATCCACGATAGCGCAGTTCTGTGCAAGCAGTGTCGGAATAGAGAGCGCGCATATCGAACCGGATATAAAAACCCTTTTCATCCAGACAGTCAGTGCCCTGATAGATCAGGGAATTGTACTATGCATCGTCTATCTTTTCTATTTTTTTATTTTTTCGTAGGGAAGATATTGGTCGGGCAGATAGGAAACCCCGATAATTGCCCGGATCACGGAAAATCTCGTGTTCGATTATCTCACCGGGCCGGGTTTTTCGGGCATATGATTCGGAAACGTAGGCCTTCACTGTTGCTTCTTTGGCTATAGTTCCTGCTGATACCCTTGTTTCTGCAGGCGTTGCATTTTCAGAAGCTTCGGCTTTCACTGATGCTTCTTTGACTGCAGTGTCTGTCTTATCTGTGGAAACGCTCTGTCCACAGGAGGTAAGCGGTATAGTCAGTCCCATGAGAATCACTATACTCTTTGTTTTCATAAAAAATCCCCCGTTTAAAGTAAAATATCACTTCATCCAAAAATTACCATTGGAAGCGTGGGTTTCTCCCATATATTTGCCTATATAAAAGTATTTTATGATTATGATAATTTGTTAATAAATTTAAGATCAACAAGAAATGCAAGATACTATTTTTTCAAAAATAGACCCTCTATAATAGTACCACATACTCATCACATATGATAGAATCAATTTCATGAATTTGATCTTAATTTCTTTTTACAATAAAACATATCCACACTACAATTGATATTAAAAGAAACACTTCAATTCGAAGCCTTATATATGATTTTACCTTCTATCAGATAGCTGTCTCCATTATAAATTTGTAAACAGGTATCACTTCAATTGTCAGATCATCTTTTGTAATTGTACGCTCTTCTTCATTGGTTACAATAATAAGACGCTTTACTCCTTCTGTTTTTGTCGCAAAATACAAGAGACTTTTTGTTTCTCTATCTTGTGATGTTTCTAAGTTATATGCAACCTGAATGGCACAGTTTTCTTCAGGAAGATAGAAATCAATATCAATTCCTGTTTGCGTAGATTTATAATAATACACCTCATCGCCGTATCTGCGCTTTAAATATACCGCAACTGCATTCTCCAAAAGCGCTGATGGTTTATCTACAAGAAACAATGAAAGAATTCCATTATCATAAAAATAAAATCGTGGAGTACTCTCTTTTTCCGCGAACTTAGCGACATAATTTCTGTTTCTAAACAAGAGATACGCATTTTCCGCATAAGCAGTATACTCTATCATAGAGTCCGTTGATGTTTTAGTTCCGGTTGCCTTTACGTTCCCGGCTAATGTATTAAAAGAAATTTCATGCATAAGTGTTTCAGCTATTTTCTTAATCATAAGCCTGAGTGCCATCTTATTGTTCACTTTTTCACGCTCCATAATGTCTCCAAGAAGAACCTTCTCGTAAACACTCTTAATATATTCCCTTTTATTGGATAAATGCTGTGCTTCAGGAAATCCTCCACTCATAATATATTCCTGACATCCTCTGCGAATCTTGGCAACTTTGGACGATGTAAGAAATGCTTTTTCATCATGTGCTATGTCCTTATAATCAAGTATCTCTCTGAATGAAAAAGGCATGATCATTTTGGATAGATACCTTCCTCCAAGAACCTTTTCCATCTCAGAACTGAGCATTTTTGCATTACTTCCTGTAATGTATATATGCTTTTTCTGATCAGCCATTCTTCTGGCAAAATGTTCCCATCCATCTATAATTTGAATTTCATCGAAGAAATAGTAAATCTCACTTGCATCCGTCAGCTCATATGCAGTCTCAACAATGTCATTAAAGTCATCCTTTGTGAAACCTAACAGTCTATCATCCTCAAAATTAACATAAATTATCTGAGACCAGTCACAGCCTGCTTGAACAAGTTCTCTGGCAATCTTGTATAAAAGGGTTGATTTCCCCGCTCTTCTAAGTCCAACAAGAATGTAATTGATATTCTTTTCGAAATCATAGTCACGACCTGTGATCATGGCATTTTGTATTATCTCAATCTGCTCTAAAATAACCTGTTTCAATATGTTATGATTCATATTCCCCTCCAATCATCACATTGTCACGATGTTATATCTTGTCAAACTCGCAAATTTCTTCGCAATTTGCTCGTTATAAATCAGATTGCTTCGCAATCCCGCAGGTACCGGGCTTGAACCCGGCACCTGCGAAAAGCTTCTCCCACCACCTGAAGGTGGTGGGTTATCTTTTTGATTTATATATTAT
>JAILBX010000138.1 GCA_024680675.1 Lachnospiraceae bacterium
CTGTTCACGTACAGCAGCCACGTTATCTGTAGCCATAGTATACTTGCTCGTATACTCATCCATCATCTTATCGATCTCAGCTTCACTAACCTCATTTATGATCTTTACAAGATCGCCTATGGCAAAGTAGTTTGTTTCCCAGCCATAACGTATCTGACTCTCAACTCTGTCACCGTCAGTAACCGCAACCTCTCTCATGTTGTTTCCAAAAGCAGCTACCTTAAGCTGTCTTGAAAAAGCGATCGCTCTTGCAACACGGGTGAAACGGCGTATTTTCTCAACAACATCATCATTTTTATAATATCCTGCAACAACCTCGTGAGGGATTCCCATTCTTGCAAGAATAAAACCGTACTCCCTGTCTCCGTGAGCTGCCTGATTCAGATTCATAAAGTCCATATCAATTTCATCATATGGAAGCTTCTCATTAGCCTGAGTATGAAGATGAAGTAAAGGCTTTCTCAATTCCTGAAGACCCTTTATCCACATCTTTGCCGGTGAGAAAGTATGCATCCAGGTTATAACTCCAACACACTCATCATCCCCCGATGCTTTTCTGCAATTTTGAATACAGATTTCTGAATTCTCAACTGTAGGCATTAATTCAACCTTTACAAGATCAGATAATTTGCCGTTAAGAAAGTCAACCATTTCCTGACAATCCTTAGCAACCTGCTTAAGGCACTCTTCCCCATAAAGATCCTGACTTCCAACAATAAAATATAGCTTATCCATTCTCTGCTTCTCCTTTTTTCCTGTGTAATACTTAATATTATATACTATAATTTAACACATTCATCAAAGGCTTTCAATGGAAGACTTCATTGACCTAACGTAATCATAAATAACAGCTTCAGCCTTATCCTTATGCTTTGCAATAAGCTTGATTATCGCACTGCCCACAATAACTCCGTCAGCTGTTTTTGCCATCTTTTTTGCCTGTTCAGGAGTGTTTATACCAAAACCTATGGCAGCCGGAACATCAGTAACCTCCCTTATTGTTTTTATTATGGAATCAAGATCTGTATTGATCTCTGATCTGACTCCCGTTACCCCAAGAGAGCTTACCACATAGATAAATCCTCTTGCCTCTTTTGCTATACTCTTTATCCTGTCCTTTGAAGTTGGAGCTATCATTGATATCACCTCAACATTGTGACTCAATGCAGCTTTCTCACATTCCTCCTTTTCTTCAAAAGGCATATCCGGGATTATTATTCCTGAAATATCAACCTCTTCACACTTATTAAAAAACTTATCATAACCATAGTGGAAAACCGGATTTAGGTATGTCATAAAGACGAGAGGAATATCCGTTTCCTTTCTCAGCTCCAAAAGCATATCAAATATTTTATCCGTGGTGGTACCTGCGCTTAAAGCACGAATGTCCGCCTCCTGTATAACAGGTCCTTCGGCAATGGGGTCTGAGAAAGGTATCCCTACCTCGATAAGGTCAGCACCGGCTTTCACCATGGCAAGAATATATTCCTTTGTCTTTGAAAGATTGGGATCCCCTGCCGTAATAAAGGGAATAAAAGCCTTTCCCTTCTTAAAAGTATCTGTGATCTTACTCATTGATATCCACCCCCCTGTACTTTGCTATTGCGGCAACATCCTTATCACCGCGTCCCGATAAACATATTAATATTATCTGATCCTTGTCCATCTTAGGTGCCAGCTTAATAGCCTCTGCTACCGCATGGGCACTTTCTATTGCACATATTATTCCCTCTGTCCTTGCAAGATATTCAAAAGCCTCCACTGCCTCATCATCTGTTACAGGAATGTATTCAGCTCTTTTTGAATCCCTCAGATATGCATGCTCGGGACCTATTCCCGGATAATCAAGCCCTGCGGATATAGAATACACCTCGTCGATCTGACCGTATTTATTCTGGCAGAAATAAGACTTCATACCGTGAAAGACTCCGATCTCACCCTTTGCCATAGTAGCTGCATGCTCTCCTGTTTCTAATCCCCTTCCTGCTGCTTCACAGCCGATAAGCCTTACCGACTCATCCTGTATGAAGTTATAAAAGGTCCCCATGGCATTGCTCCCACCGCCTACACAGGCGATGACTGTATCAGGCAGTCTTCCCTCTTTTTCAAGGATCTGCTCCCTGGCTTCCTTGGAGATCACAGACTGAAAATCTCTTACCATCATAGGAAAGGGATGTGGTCCCATAACAGAGCCTATAACGTAAAGGGTATCCTCCGGACGCTTGGTCCATTCCCTCATAGCTTCGTTTACTGCATCCTTAAGAACCTGAGTTCCGGTTTCCACAGGGTGTACCTTTGCTCCAAGAAGCTCCATTCTGTATACATTAAGAGCCTGTCTTTCCGTATCCTTTTTTCCCATAAATATCTCACATTCCATTCCTAAAAGAGCAGCTATCGTTGCTGTTGCCACGCCATGCTGACCTGCTCCGGTTTCAGCTATGACTCTGGTCTTTCCCATCTTTTTAGCCAAAAGCACCTGACCCAGACAATTATTGATCTTATGGGCACCTGTATGATTCAGATCCTCTCTTTTCAGATAGATCTTT
>JAILBX010000170.1 GCA_024680675.1 Lachnospiraceae bacterium
GACTAATGCGAAGTATGCTTGCCCGAGAGTGCGTATCTGAAAACGCAGGCGTAGCGGGCTACGCTGAGGATTTCAGATGCGTGCTATCGGGATAAGCAGGCAAGCATTTGGTCCAGGTATTTAAGAATCGTTATACTAGCCTTTAAGCAGGGTTAAACAAAAAGCTTTCTACTTATAACAGATTTTATAATACTGATCCGAAAAAACTACAATAATTTGGGGGCATTTTATTATGAATACTTCAAATCCTGAAAAAATCGGCTTCGACAACGAGAAATACCTGAAAATGCAGTCGGAGCATATAAAAGAAAGGATCTCTAAATTCGGCAACAAGCTCTATCTGGAATTTGGCGGCAAGCTCTTTGATGACTATCATGCTTCAAGAGTCCTTCCGGGCTTTGAACCGGATTCCAAGCTTCGTATGCTCATGCAGCTTTCGGAGCAGGCAGAGATCGTTATTGTCATAAATGCCTCCGACATAGAAAAAAACAAGGTCAGAGGAGATCTTGGCATCACCTATGATGAGGACGTAAAGCGTCTTATGAAGGTATTCGAAAGCAGAGGGCTCTATGTCGGCAGCGTTGTTCTTACCCACTACACCGGTCAGGCGGCCGCTGATATCTTTAAACTTAATCTGGAAAAAAGAGGCGTAAAGGTCTATCTTCACTATATTATAGACGGTTATCCTTCCAATATCCCTCTTATTGTCAGTGATGAGGGCTTTGGTAAAAATCAATATATAGAGACCTCAAGGCCTCTGGTGGTTGTAACGGCACCGGGCCCCGGATCCGGAAAAATGGCCACCTGCCTCTCCCAGCTCTACCATGAGAACAAAAGAGGTATAAAAGCCGGCTACGCCAAATATGAGACCTTCCCCATATGGAATATACCCTTAAAGCATCCCGTGAATCTGGCCTATGAGGCGGCAACTGCCGATCTTAATGACGTAAATATGATAGATCCCTTCCACCTTGAGGCCTATAATGAGACAACAGTAAACTATAACAGGGATATTGAGATCTTCCCTGTTCTCAATGCCATCTTTGAAGGGATCTACGGAAGCTGTCCCTATAAGTCTCCCACCGATATGGGCGTTAATATGGCAGGTAACTGCATAGTTGACGATGAAATATGCTGCGAAGCCTCCCGTCAGGAGATCATAAGAAGATACTATAATACAAAGGTTTTGGAAAAGAAGGATCAGGCATCCCAAAACGAGGTTTACAAGATAGAGCTTTTGATGAAGCAGGCAAAGATCACCAGCGATCACAGAAAGGTAACCGTAGCCGCAAATGAAAGAGCAAGGCTTCTCCATGTACCCACCGCTGCCATAGAGCTTCATAACGGAGAGATAATAAGCTCAAAAACCAGTAAGCTTTTGGGGGCTTCTGCCGCTCTTTTATTAAATGCCTTAAAGGCCCTTGCAGGAATAGATCATGATATACATGTCATATCTCCTGAATCCATAGCCCCCATTCAGGAGCTTAAGGTAAAATATTTAGGAGGAAAAAATCCCAGACTTCACACTGATGAGGTTCTTATAGCCCTGGCAACCTCGGCCACCAGAGATCCCAATGCCAAAAAGGCTTTGGAGCAGCTGCCAAAGCTTAAGGGCTGTCAGGTTCATACCTGTGTTATGCTTTCGGATGTGGATATAAAAACCTTTAAACGCCTTGGCATAGACTTTACCAGTGACCCTGTCTCAAAGGTTGAAGGCGAGATCGACTGATAATACAAAAAAGAAAGATCCCCACCTGCTCTTATAAAGCGGTAGGGATCTTTTCTTATTATATTTTTTTATTTTAACTAGCGGTTATGAAATCCGGCCTCCCTCAATTCATGAAAAGGGATTTTCACTCTTGTAAGGAAGTGATGCAGGCTTATTGTAATCAAGATCCTCTAAAGGAACTCCCGCATACTTAAATACTTCATAGAGAAGCTTTCCGTAATGACCAAAAGCAACTGCTCCGTGGTGAGGATAATTCTTCTCAATAAGAACATGTCTGTAGAATCTTCCCATTTCCTTTATGGCAAATACAGCTATGCTTCCGAAGGATCTGGTAGCTACAGGAAGTATCTCTCCCTCTGCTATATATGCACGAAGCTTTCCGTCAGCCGTAGACTGCAGTCTGTAGAAGGTTATATCTCCGGGTGCAATATCTCCCTCAAGAGTACCGTTTGTTACCTCCTTAGGAAGAGTTCTTGCCATGATCTTCTGGTATCTCATCTCGCATGAGGACATCTTTGAAGAGCAGGTATTACCGCAATGGAAGCCCATAAAGGTATCACTGTGCTTATAATCAAACTTGCCCTCAATTGATTCCTTATACATATCCTTGGGAACAGAATTATTGATATCAAGAAGGGTAACTGCATCCTCTGTGATACAGGTTCCGATAAACTCTGAAAGAGCACCGTATATATCAACCTCACAGCTTACAGGGATACCTTTTCCTGTAAGACGGGAATTTACATAGCAGGGAACAAATCCAAACTGGGTCTGGAATGCAGGCCAGCACTTACCGGCTATGGCAACATACTTTCTGTAACCCTTATGATCCTTTACCCAGTCAAGAAGAGTAAGCTCATACTGAGCAAGCTTTGAAAGCACTTCAGGCTTCTTATTGCCTACTCCAAGCTCCTTTTCCATATCGGCAACCACTTCGGCTATACGAGGATCGTCAGCATGCTTATTAAAGGCTTCAAAAAGATCCAGCTCTGAATTTTCTTCTATCTCAACTCCCAGGTTATAAAGCTGCTGGATAGGTGCATTACATGCAAGGAAATTAAGAGGACGGGGACCGAATGAAATGATCTTTAATTCACTAAGTCCGATAAGAGCCCTTGCAATGGGTACAAATGAGTGTATCTCATCAGCAAGATCCTCAGCATCTCCCACAGGATTCTCGGGAATATATGCCCTTGTGCTCCTGAGCTTTAAATTGTAGCTTGCATTCAAAAGTCCGCAGTAGGCATCTCCACGACCGTCTAAAAGACTATCCTGACTTTCCTCAGCAGCTGCAATAAACATCTTTGGTCCTGAGAAATGCTTGGCAAGAAGAGTCTCGGATATTTCCGGTCCGAAATTTCCAAGGTATACACATAAAGCGTTACAGCCTGCTTTATTAATATCCTCCAAAGCCTCAACCATCTGTATCTCACTTTCCACGATACAGACAGGACATTCATAGATGTCGTCCTTATTATACTTTTCAGTATAAGCCTTTACCAAAGCCTTCCTTCGTCCAACTGACAGAGACTCAGGGAAGCAGTCTCTTGATACTGCAACAATACCGATCTTTACCTTTGGTGTGTTATCCATTGTTTTTACCTCCTGAAAAAAATTAACCTTATGTTTCACATAATACCCCACACTTGGATATTATGTTAAAGCTCTTTTACTGCCTGCACACACTAATGAAATTATACCATATATATTAAATTTTAATAGAGATCCTTTACACTTGGATAAAGTTTTTTGAACTGACTGTATCTTTCATTATATTTATCCACCAGCTCCTTCTCGGGCTTTACTACATCAACAACCTTTACAAGTTTTTCGGCAGCCTCTTCCACCGATGCATATTCACCACAGCCTACTGCAGCAAGAATTGCTCCTCCGTATCCCGGTCCTTCCTCGGATTCTATTATCTCAACATCTATACCAAGGACATTAGCCATTATCCGTCTCCAAAGAGGACTCTTTGCTCCTCCTCCGCAGATCTTTGTGCTGTCTATTTTTATTCCCTGTGCTTTTGCAACTTCCAGAGAATCCCTTATACCAAAAGCAACACCTTCAAGGACAGCCTGAGTCATATCAGCTCTTGTGGTATCCATGGACATGCCTATAAACATAGCTCTTACGAAGGGATCGTTATGAGGCGATCTCTCCCCCATAAGATAGGGCAGGAAGAATACATGGTTTTCTCCTAATTTTTCTATACCCTTTTGCTCCCCACTGTAATCATTGCTTCCTATTATATCATCCATCCACCACTTGTTACAGGAAGCAGCTGAAAGCATACATCCCATAAGGTGATAGTTTCCGTCAGCATGAGCAAAGGCATGAAGAGCGTTTTTATCGTCCACACAGAAATTTTTACTGGATATAAAGACAGTTCCCGAGGTACCTAAGGATACATTACAATGTCCCTCTCCCACAGTTCCCGTTCCTATGGCAGCTGCTGCGTTATCTCCGGCTCCGGCAATTATCTTTACTGTCTCCTTAAAGCCAAGCTCCTTTGCAATATCCGGCAGTATATTTCCCACCACCTGAAAGCTTTCATAGATATCAGCCAGCTGCTCTCTTTTAACAGAACAGATCTCCATCATTTCCTCAGACCATTTTTTATTCTTAACATCAAAGAGGAGCATACCGGATGCATCTGACACATCGGTACAGTGAACTCCCGAAAGCCTGTAGGCAATATAGTCCTTAGGAAGCATTATCTTTGCGATCCTGGCAAAATTGTCAGGCTCATTCTCCTTCATCCAAAGGATCTTTGGTGCGGTAAAACCGGCAAAGGCTATATTGGCGGTATATTGGGACAGTTTACTTTTTCCTATAACATTATTGAGGTAATCCGTCTCCTTTGAAGTTCTTCCGTCATTCCACAATATAGCGGGTCTTATCACCTTATCATCCTTGTCAAGAACAACAAGACCATGCATCTGACCCCCAAAGCTTATCCCTGCCACCTGACTCTTATCAAAGCCATCAGTCAGCTCCTTTATCCCTTCAACAGTCTTATTCCACCAGTCTGAAGGCTCCTGCTCAGACCAGCCCGGCTTTGGAAAGCTTATAGGATATTCCTTTGACACTATATTTTCTATCTTTCCGTCACCGCTCATTAAAAGCAGCTTTACTGCCGAAGTTCCAAGATCAACTCCAATGTAATACATTTTATACCTCCTTAATATTTTATTTCATTTAATATGCCGGCCGTAATAACCGGAATTATTCCTTTGCTTTTAAAACTGAGAGTATATAAAGGCTCCGTTACCAAAATAGGCAAACATAAAGCTTGCTATAATAAGCAGAGCCAGTATAAGCTTTCCGTAAAACTTATTAAGGGGCAGTACTCTTATGGGATTGTTTCCCTTATTCTTAATAAGAGCCAAAGCCTGAATGAGCAAAAGAAGGGCCGCAAATATCCAGGTATAAACATAGAAATAATTTATTCCGGCCTTTAAGGTAAATATCCTGCTAAAAATTATCAGGGTATCCTTAAGATCCTTTGCCCTGAAGGGTATCCATAAAAAGCTTACAAGAAGAAAGGTAAGGATTCTTGAAACAATATCCGGAAGGTGAAGATCAAATCTCCCCTCCTTCCTAAGCTCCCCGAAGAAACGGTTTATGGCCGAAGCAATTCCATGAAGGGCTCCCCATACAAAAAAGTTTATAGTTGACCCATGCCACATGCCACTTACTATCATGGTAAGGATCAGGTTTACATAAGTTCTTATTTTGCCCTTCCTGCTGCCTCCAAGAGGAATATAAACATATTCTTTAAGCCAGGAAGAAAGGCTTATATGCCACCTTCTCCAAAAATCCGAGGGATTAAGAGCAAGGTATGGAAGGTTAAAGTTTACCGTAAGATCAAAGCCCAAAAGCTTTCCTACTCCCACTGCCATATTTGAGTATGCAGCAAAATCAAAAAAGAGCTGAAGAGTATAACCTAAAGAGGCAAATAGGAGGCTGAGTCCACTGTAGGCCTTAGGCGCTAAATATACGCTGTCAACCGAAACCGAGAGCCTGTCGGCTATAACCAGCTTCTCAAAAGCACCGAGAGCAAAAAGCTGAATACCAAAGGATAATCTTTCAAAGTCTATTCCCCCTTTGGGATCCTCCTCCTTTCTCAGGCCCTTATGCTCCTTTATCTGAGGCAAAAATTCCTTGGCCTTCATTATCGGCCCTGAAAGGATCTGAGGGAAGAAGGCAATAAAAAGAAGGACATCTAAAAGCTCCGTATTCTCATCTATATCCCCTCTGTACATATCCACAAGATAGGAAATGGCCTGAAGCATATAAAAGGACATTCCCACAGGCATTGTCAGGATGCCAAAGTACTTAAAAAATATAAGCACAAGGAGCTGCAGGGTTACTGTTGCTATAAGAAGCTGTTTCTCTATTCCGAATTTTTTTCTTTTTTCTCTTGCAATGATCCTGCCTGACATATAGGTAAAATACGACATCAGGATCAAAATGATCAGAGCTGTCAGGCCAAAACCCGAGTAAAAATAATAGCTTGCAGCTATAAAAGCAAGCTTTACCAGGCTTTTATTCTTGATAAGCGACACAAATAGGATAAGTATCACCATAAGTATCATAAAAGGCAGGGATAGAAAATTCATGGTTGATCACTTTCCTTTTCAGATCTTATTACTTTATATATTTCCTCAGCCATCATCCTGTGAGCCGCCTTATTTGTATGACCGCTTGCCATGGTGGTATTTGAAAAACCCATGGGCACTATATGTTCCTCCTCATAGGCCTCCAAAAAGCGTTCTGACATATCTATGAATTCTATATCATTTGCCCTGCAGGCCTCTCCAAACAGCTCCTCCGCCCCTGTGGACAAAAGCTTCATATCACCGCTTTCCTCTATACTTACAGCCGGATGGAAGACTATTATCAATTCCTTATCGGTTCTGCTCCTTAAAAAAGCTAAAAGCTCATTTAAAGCCCTCTTGTATTCCTCATCAAAGTCTCCCTTATATACATCTGACTCCCTAAGCTCCCCCGAGCTGCTTTGCATGGTCAAAAACTGCTTATGAAGCTCCCTTACCAGAGGAAGACATCTTTTTATATTCAGCTTTAACTTATCCATAGAGGACATCCCGGACATAATAGCCTCTATGCTTTCTCCTTCATCATAGCCCACCTGGATCATGGAATCTCTCCAGGCCTTGGTATCATAGGAAAGGGAATCAGTTTCTATGATTATACCCTTTGCATCGGGAAACTCTCCCAATATACCGTCAAAATGCTGGGTGACAACCGAAAAGAAGTTGCCGCTTCTTGCTATGTTATAAACCTTAAGGCCCTCTCCCTCCTTGAGCTTTTCATTCAAAACATCCGAAAATCTGTCCTCCACAGGTAAAAAAAGACCTTCGCTATGAGAAGCCCCGGCTACCAGGTAATAGTCCTTTTCAAGGGGCAGGTCTCTGTTAACATAGCCCCTTTTATCCGAACCGGCCATACAATAGCCTTCCATTCCGTATACCCCCCTCATACCCGGAAGAAGGAAGCCTGTATTAGCCCCATGCTCCCTTTTCAGCTCCAAAAAGGGACTGTAATATATGAAACAAAACAGATTCATTATAAAAAGAGCAGCTGTTATGGCAGCCATCCACTGTAGCATCTGTTTTATTAAGATCTTCATGTCAAACCTTTCCTTAAAATTCCCATAAAGACAGGTAAAAAACCTGCTCTCTGTACACACTCAATTATACATAAACAAGGTCTTTTTTTAAAGATATTTTTTCTCAAATGACAAGCTTCTTTTTGGAAGGTATAATAACTCTTAAGTAAGGAATTTAATTGACTGGAAATTAAACAAAACAGGAGGAATAAGATATGGAAAATGAAGGAATCACAAGAATGCCTATGATCGGCGATACAGCTCCGGCTTTCAGAAGCATGACCACAAAGGGGAAGGTAAATTTCCCTGAGGATTACAAGGGAAAATGGGTTATATTTTTCTCCCATCCCGCTGATTTTACTCCCGTATGTACTACAGAATTTATAGCCCTGTCAAAAAGGAGCGGGGAGTTTAAAGAAATAAATACAGAGCTCCTTGGACTTTCCATCGATTCACTTCATTCCCACCTTGCCTGGGCTAAGAATGTGGAAACAATAAACTGGAAGGGACAGGGACAGGTTGCCATTTCCTTTCCCATAGTTGCAGATATAAGTATGAAGGTAGCCAAGCTCTACGGTATGCTCCAGACAGTGGCCAAGACCCAGACAGTAAGAGCAGTCTTTATAATAGATCCCGATTCCATCATCAGGGCAATACTCTACTATCCCATGTCCACCGGCAGAAATATTGACGAGTTAAAGAGGGTTATTCTTTCCCTGCAAAAGCATGACGCCGAAAACATCTCCACTCCCGCCGATTGGAATCCCGGAGATGATGTTCTTATGGGCTCTCCCCTGACACTTGAGGATGCCAGGGAGCGGATTAAGGATAAAAAAGACAATATCATAGCCTATGAATGGTATCTCACTGCAATAAAGGATAAGGAGGGCGAAGATAACCGGGCTTCCGATATACGAATATCCTCAGACAAGATCTGGATAGAAGACGAAAAGGGGAATACCATAGCCTATGTCGAATTTCCGGAATATGAAGAAGGTAAGGTAGAAATAACCCACACCTTTGTAAATCCCGCCTACAGGGGAAAAGGTCTGGCAGACAAGGTGACGGAGGGCCTGGCAAAGGAACTGCTCAACAAGGGTAAAAAGGCTGCCCTCCTATGCTCCTATGCCATAAAGTGGTTTGATAAAAACAGACAGTATGAGGAAGTATTGCTGGATCCTGAAGGTGAATACAGGAAGGCTTCAGAGCTTGCGGGTGATGCCTGCGGCATCAAAAGAAAAAGCTGAATAAAATATTAAAGAGAAAATATTTTGACCTTACCGGCATTATATTGTATATTTAATGATGGTGGTTTTTTATGCTTATGGGAAACCCTTGTTTTATTGATTAAAGCACCCTTTAAAGGGGACTTTGGGAGGTATTGTAATGATATTGATTTTTGCTGTTTTGGGATTCAGCATATTGGCAGCTGTGATCGTATCCGTTATTTCATCAGTTTTAAGCGCTGTTGCCTTTGAGGCTGATGATGATGAAGAGTAGGCTGTCCGCTTTTTTTGATTTTTTAAAGCAGTAAAATATTACTTACTGTTTTTATTACCCATGGAGGAGATAAAATGTATATTACCTGTTTAGATCTTGAAGGTGTTCTGGTTCCTGAAATATGGATAGCCTTTGCAGAAGAAAGCAAAATCCCCGAACTAAAGCGCACCACAAGGGATGAGCCCGATTATGATAAGCTTATGAGGTTCAGAATAAAGATACTGAAGGAGCATGGCTTAGGCTTAAAGGAGATCCAGGATACTATCGAAAAGATCGATCCCCTTCCGGGAGCCAAAGAGTTTTTGGATGAGCTAAGATCCATATGTCAGGTTGTGATAATAAGTGATACCTTTACCCAGTTTGCCAGCCCTCTCATGAGAAAGCTTGGATATCCCACCATATTCTGTAACTCTTTGGTAGTTTCCGATTCCGGTGAGATCACTGATTTTAAAATGAGGATAGAAAACTCCAAGCTTGCTACAGTAAAGGCCCTCCAGTCTATCGGCTACGATACCATTGCAAGCGGAGACAGCTTTAATGACCTTGCTATGATAGAAGCCAGCAAGGCAGGTTATCTTTTCAGGAGCACAGACCGGATAAAGAAGGACTATCCCTCACTCCCTGCCTTTGAAGAATATGGAGAACTCCTTTCGGCTATAAAAAAAGAGCTTGGCATTTTGGAATAAAATATGGCAAAAAAAGGGCTTAATGATCCAAGAATGAGGGAGATCCTCTTTGATACCATTGAAGATCATTATGAAAAAAGAAATCAAAAGATCCGGGTCTTTGAAGAGCTTTGTATCGGAAGGAGCAGGGCTGACGCCATAATGGTAACTGAGGATACCATCCTTGGATATGAGATAAAAAGTGACAGGGATTCCCTTGTAAGGCTTGAGAAACAGGTAAAAAACTATGACAGATTCTGCGATTACTGCTACATAGTTACGGGTCTTCACTTTATTGACAAAATAGAGGAGCTTGTTCCAGAGCACTGGGGTATCTTTGATATACTTGAGGATGAAGAAGGCGGACTCCACATTGAGATCTACAGAGAGGCAGTAAGAAATCCCCTGGAGAGGCCTAAAACAAAGCTTAAAAACCAGATGAATCTCCTTTGGCGCATGGAGCTTATGGAAATAATCCATTCCCATAAGATCAGGGGCTACAGCAAAAAGAACAAGTATAAATTAAGAGATCTTATAGTTGAAAAGCTTGGAAATGAAGAATCAAAGCTTCTTACCTGCAACGCACTCTTAAACAGAGATTACAGTATTTTTGACCATAATGAAGAATAAACTTTATGGTTTTTAATAAAATAAAAAGGAGAAAAAAATGGCAGAGAATCCAATAGTAACCATTACAATGGAAAATAATGATGTAATAAAGGCTGAGCTTTACCCCGATATCGCACCGGAATCCGTAAACAATTTTATAAGTCTTATCAATAAGGGCTTTTATAACGGTTTGATCTTTCACAGGGTTATCAAGGGATTTATGATACAGGGTGGAGATCCCGAAGGAAGCGGAATGGGCGGCCCCGGCTACAGGATAAAGGGAGAATTTTCAAGCAACGGCTTTAAGAATGATCTAAAGCATGAGCGGGGTGTCCTTTCAATGGCAAGAAGCATGATGCCCGATTCGGCAGGCAGCCAGTTCTTTTTAATGCATAAGAACTCTCCTCATCTCGATGGTGAATATGCAGCCTTTGGAAAGGTTATAGAAGGAATTGAGAATGTGGACAAGATCGCTGAGTGCGACACAGATTACAATGACAGGCCAAAGAAAAACCAGGTTATGAAAACCGTTACGGTTGAGACCTTCGGAGTAGATTACCCGGAGCCAAAGAAGCTGTGATCTCCTGATCTCTTTAATTTCTTTTATATGATCAACTGCTGTAAAATGATATGTTCCCCTTTTCTCTATAAAGAGAAAGGGGGTATTTTTATGAGGTGATGCCATCCTGCATTTCTTTTGAATAGATTATGACCACATCCCCTCCAAGAATGATGGAGTCCTTATCGGGAACGATTATTTTTTTCTTTCTTTCTATCATAACTATAAATTCCTGTCTGGATATATCAAGGGACTTTATGGGACTGTCCACCCAGGGATGCTTTTCTCCTATAAATATTTCCTTTAATTCGATGTTTTCCCTTAATCGTCTGTCCTTTTCTATATCAGGCAATGAGAGCATCCCCTCTCTTTGACTTGTTATTACCACAACATCTCCAAAGTTCAGCTTAAGATCCGCCCTGGGAAGAAGCTCCTCCTCATCTCTTACCACTACAACCGGCACCAGCTGTGGAGGAAAAACAATATCTCCTATACAGCTCTTATTCCAGGGATGGTTTTCAGATACAACAGATAAAAGATATTTTATATTATTTTCTCTTCCCACAGTATCAAGCACCTTCACCTTGGTATACTGACCCACAAATCCCGCACTTATGATACCTGTAGGAATGGCTACCATGCCCACCCCCAGAAATGATATTATTATGGCCATGATCTTACCCCCAATGGTTATGGGGTAGATATCTCCGTAGCCTACTGTAAGAAGAGTTGATACAGACCACCAGATACCTGAAAAGGCATTTTGAAAGTTTTCCGGCTGAGCTTCATGCTCAAAGGAATACATACACAGAGAGGATGCCAGCATAAATATCAGTATCATGCACATTGAGGAAATAAGCTGATCCTTTTTTTCCTTCAAAACATCCGAAATAACATTAAAAGCATCATAGCTTGCATTTATCTGGAAAAGCCTGAATATACGAAAAACACGAAAGATCCTGAAGGCTACTGCACCAAGGGGAAAGAAGATCGGGAAAAAGTAGGGAATAAAGGAAAGAAGATCCACTAAACCGTAAAAGGAAAAGATAAAACGAGGCAGAGCCTTCCTGTAAGGCATTTTGGGAAAAAGATAACCCGCTGTCCAAAGCCTTAAGATATACTCTGCCATAAATATTATTATTGTAAAAAACTCTATTTTGTCGATAATACCCTTAAAGGGTCTTGATTCTTCAAAGGTTAAAAAAAAGGTGCAAAAGAGATTGGTAAAAATGATAAAGGTAATAAATATATCAAAGGAGAAGCTTGGAATATCAGATCTTTGGCCTATCTGAATTATCTCAAATATTCTTCTTTTAATATGTTCAAGCTTATTCATTTTATATCCCTTTATTATTGTCAGAGCGTCTCTTGACCTTCATTCTGTTAAGAGCCTTTTTAAGCTGGATCTCGGCAGTCCTGTGCTCCTGTATGCTCTTTTGCTGGAGAAGCTTTGACCTTTCTCTTTCCGCTGCCTGCTTTGCCCTCTTCTCATCAATCTCATAGGCATGCTCGGCACTGTCTACTATTATAACAACCTCATTATCCTCCACCTTTACAAAGCCCTCGGAAACAGCACATACCTCCGCTTCCTTCATATCAGGGGTTTTATAGGACATTACCCCGGGCACCAGAGCACTTATCATATTGATATGATGAGCCAGTATTTCATACTGACCATCTACAACAGGTACGTCAATGAATTCACAAGCACCCTCATAAAACACACCCTCTGCTTCAAGGATCTTAAGTTGAAAAGTAGAATAAGCCATAGTACTATACTCCTGCCTTTAAAGCTTCAGCCTTTTTAATGGCATCATCTAAGGTTCCCACATTATAGAAGGCTGCCTCCGGAAGATCATCCATTTCTCCATCAACTATAGCCTTGAAGCCCCTGACTGTCTCCCTTATAGGCACATAGACCCCCTGAACTCCGGTAAACTTTTCCGCAACCATGAAGGGCTGAGATAGGAATCTTTGTATCTTTCTTGCTCTGTTTACTGTTAACTTATCCTCATCCGACAACTCGTCTATACCTAAAATAGCTATAATGTCCTGAAGATCACTATAGCCCTGAAGTATCTCCTGAACCTTTCTTGCCACGTCATAATGCTCCTGACCGACTATATCAGCCTCCAGAATACGGGAGGTGGACTCCAAGGGATCCACGGCAGGATATATTCCCTGTTCTGCTATCCTACGGCTTAAAACCGTGGTGGCGTCAAGATGGGAAAAGGTGGTGGCAGGGGCAGGATCCGTAAGATCGTCTGCCGGCACATAAACCGCCTGAACAGAGGTAACCGAGCCCTGCTTTGTGGAGGTTATCCTTTCCTGAAGCTTGCCCATCTCTCCTGCCAGAGTAGGCTGGTAACCAACTGCAGAGGGCATTCTTCCAAGAAGCGTGGATACTTCGCTTCCTGCCTGAACAAATCTGAATATATTATCTATAAAAAGAAGTACATCCTTATGCTCTTCATCACGAAAATGCTCAGCCATGGTAAGTCCCGTCAAAGCAACTCTCATACGGACTCCGGGGCTTTCATTCATCTGACCGAAAACAAGAGCAGTCTTATCCGCAACTCCGCTTTCAAGCATTTCACGCCAGAGGTCGTTTCCCTCACGGCTTCTTTCTCCCACTCCTGTAAAAATGGAAAAGCCCGAGTGTTCCGTGGCAACCGAATGCATTAGCTCCTGTATGAGCACCGTCTTTCCCACTCCGGCACCCCCAAAGAGGCCTATTTTTCCTCCCTTGGGATAGGGCTCCAAAAGATCGATGACCTTTATGCCGGTTTCCAGAATTTCAATACTTGGCATAAGGTCGCTAAAGGCCGGCGCCTTCCTGTGGATCTCTTTTTGGGGTGTGTCCTTTGCAAGCTCTTCTTTCCCGTCTATGGGATTTCCCACAACATTAAACATCCTTCCAAGAGTTCTCTGTCCCACGGGAACCTTTATCCCGTGACCTAAGGCTTCAACCTCCATCCCCCTTTTAAGTCCTTCACTTTCAGCCAGCATTATACAGCGCACTGTGTCATTTCCCACATGCTGAGCTACTTCCATATATCTTTCCTTCCCAAAGACCTCAACCTTCAGAGCCTCATTTATCTTTGGGAGCTTCCCATGTTCAAATAAAACATCTATTACAGGGCCTGATATCTCAACTATATTTCCTGTCATTATGATATTTCCTCCCGGCTTTTCTTCTTTTGTGCCCTTGCACCTGCAGAAACCTCTGTGATCTCCTGGGTAATACTACCCTGTCTCACCCGGTTATACTTGACCCTTAGGGAATCCACCAGTTCCTGAGCATTGTCGCTTGCCGCACTCATTGCGGTCATACGGGCATTCTGCTCTGCACAAAAGCTGTCAACAAGAGCGCTGTAAATATATCCGCATATATAACTCTCTATAGCCGTATTGAGTACAGTTTCAAGAGAGGGGTAGAATTCAAACTCCTTATACTGAACCGGTTTTTCATTCTCGTTGGCACGCTCGAAATGTTCTCTGTGAAAGGGTATAAGCCTTTCCGAAACCGCCTCATAGCTTAGGGAATTCTTCATATCCGTATAAACAATAAAAACCTTATTTATTCTCCCTTTGTCATAATAGTCCAGCAGAAGACTGCTTATCCTTCTGGCTGAGGAAAGGGAGGGATCTGCTGCCGTATAAAGAAAGCTTTCCTCATAGGGTATCCCATGCCTTCTGAAGTAATGCCTGCCGTATTCACCTATTACAAAATACAGGGTATCCGGATTTTCTTCCTTAAACTTCATTGCTTCCTTTATGGCGTTCTGATTGTAAGCTCCTGCAAGACCCTTATCGGCGGTAACCACCAGACAGGCATAGCCTCCCGGAGGAAGCTCTGCATCATTTGGGGGAAAAAGATATCTGTTTTCTATCTCTTTATCCGCTGTACGCATAAACCTTTTTATCTCAGAACGGATACCGTCAAAGTATGGCTTGGTCTTATCCAGATCCGACTTTGCCCTTCTAAGCTTTGTGGAGGATATAAGGTACATCGCATCCGTTATCTTTTGAGTGTCCTGAACGCTTTTTATTCGGTTTTTGATCTCTTTAGTATTAGCCATTTATATTCTGTTTATTCCAATATTCAAGATACTCTTTTGAGCTCTTTATTATCTCTTCTTTTAAAGCATCATCTATAGTATTGTTTTTATCTATCTCGTCGCATATAAGGGGCTTTTTTGTTTCAAAATAGTCAAGCAGATCCTTTTTAAAATCATTCATGCGATTAAGAGCCACATCCTGCATAACATGGGCAAGGGCGGAAACAAGGATTATGACCATCTCATGCTGGGACAGGGGCTCATACTGCTTCTGGGTAAGAAGAGCCATAAGTCCCTGACCATAGATAAGCTGTCTCTTTGTAACATCATCCAGGTCACTTGAAAACTGCATAAATACTTCCATTTCCCTGAATTGGGCAAGATCAAGTCTTAGGGTTCCTGCTGCCCTCTTCATAGCCCTTGTCTGGGCATCACCCCCGACTCTTGAAACGGAAAGTCCCACATTTACTGCAGGCCTGTGGCCTGAATTAAATAATTCACTCTCCAGAAATATCTGTCCGTCGGTAATGGATATTATGTTAGTAGGTATATATGCCGAAACATCTCCGGCCTGGGTTTCAACTATGGGCAGAGCCGTCATTGAACCTCCTCCCCTTTCATCCGAAAGGTGAGCCGCTCTTTCCAGTAAACGGCTGTGAAGGTAAAATACATCACCCGGATAGGCTTCTCTTCCGGGGGATCTTTCCAGAAGAAGGCTTATGGCACGATAGGCCGTGGCATGCTTTGATAAGTCATCATAAACTATCAGAACATCCTTCCCCCTGTTCATAAAATATTCCCCTATGGCACAGCCCGCATAGGGTGCAATATATAGCATGGGATCAGCCTCCGATGCAGAAGCGTTTATAACTATGGTATAGTCCATAGCCCCTCTTTTTCTCAGATTGTCAACAAGAGAAACAACCGATCCGGCCTTTTGACCTATAGCCACATAGATACATATCACATCCTTTCCCTTCTGGTTAAGAATGGTATCTATGGCAATAGCTGTCTTACCGGTTTGTCTGTCACCTATAATAAGCTCTCTCTGTCCCCTTCCGATGGGAAACATGGAATCAATTGAAAGAAGTCCCGTTTCCATGGGCCTGTTAACAGGCTGACGGTCTACTATTCCGGGTGCCGGAGTCTCTATTGGCCTGTATTCACTTGCTTTTATATCACCAAGTCCGTCCACAGGGCTTCCCAGAGCGTCTATAACTCTTCCAAGATAATTATCCGATACGGGAACACCGGCTATCTTTCCTGTTCTTCTTACCTTGCTGCCCTGCATTATATCCTGATCATCTCCAAAAAGGATGCATCCGATATATGTTCTTTTCATATCCTGGACCATGCCTCTTATGCCACCCTCAAAGAGCAGGATCTCTCCATAGGCTGCTCCGCTGAGACCTGTTACCCTTGCGATCCCGTCTCCCACAGTGAGTACGGAACCCACCTCCATGGCAATGGCTTTGGGAACCCAGTCCTTGACGCTTTCACGGATAAGAGGAATAACGCTGTCCGAAGAAACCTTAATAGTCTTCAGCTTTTCCTCGAACTGCTCTACCATACCCTCGGCAGTCCAGTCATATACGTCATTACCGATCTCAAGTATAAAGCCTCTGATATTTACATCTTTTATAAACTCCAGTAAAACTTCACTCTTATATTTCTTTTCAAGAAAAGCCTTCAGCTTTTCCCTTTGTTTATCATCAGGGCTTACGGCTCCTCTGACAACAGCCTTCATAAGAGGTGAATTTTCTGCCTTTTCGCTCTTCATCTGCTGCCCTCCGTATCTGTGGCAGACAGAAATTCATCATAGGCAGCCGATCCGGAGCTGGCAATGATCTTTTTAGTGGTTTCCATTGCAAGCTCTTCGATCTCCCTTTGTGCATCCTCGATTATTCTGTCATGCTCGGCGTCTGCCGCCTTCTTGGCCTTGGCAAGGATCTTTTCTGCTTCTGATTTTGAACGTTCTATATTTGTATCAGCGATTTTTTGCGCTTCATTTAGAGCTTCCTGTTTTTTGCTCCTTATCTCCTCGTCGGCCTGCTTCAGCTTCTCATTGTACTCCAACTCAGAAGCCTTAGCGTTACTAAGCTTATCCTGAACCTCTTTCTCAAGCTCCTCGAAATGCTTTTCCCTCTTATCCATAAAATCCTTTACAGGCTTATAAAGTATGAAGTAGAGTCCGCCAAAAAGCAGCAAAAAATTAAACATATGCAGAAATATCTGCTGAAAATCAATATTAAGCGGCATATTGCCTACCTCCCTTTATTACAAAACAAAGATTATAAGAATAGCTACTATAAGTGCATAGATTATAGCTGTTTCTATAAAGACAAGACCAAGCATTGACTGAGTACGTATCTTATCATCTGCCTCAGGCTGTCTTGCGATACCTTCAACCGACTTTCCTATGGCTATAGCCATACCTATGGCTCCACCGGCGGAAGCAAGGCCGATGGCTATTGCAGCCGCATAAGCTTTACTGTCAGCGGAATCATCAATTATCGCACTTCCTTCATCCTCCAGGTAATCCTCACCGGCTGCAGAGCTGCCACTTGAAGCTGCAGTAGCTGCATATACCATGGGGGCTGAGAGAAAGCCCAATATCATAAACACTGCAAATGCTGCAAACAATCTTGTGAATTTTTTCTTCATTATAATTTTCCTCCTAGTTTTCCGCCTGTAACTTAGGCTGTGACTTTTTATTCTTTTTAGTTTGTGGTTCTGAAACTTCCCCATAATATACTGCAGTAAGCATTGTCAGAACATAGGTCTGTATCAATGCATGAAGCAATGTAAACATTATTCCTACAAGTACCGGTAAAACAAAACTTAAGGTTATCCAGTAATATACCAGCTCTGTTACAAGCAGTCCGCTGAGCAGGGCTCCAAATAATCGAAAGCTCATGGATATGGGAAGTGAAAACTCCTTAAGAGTAAGACCCACACCCTTTAAACCGTTAGAACTTATACCTCCGCTCATTATAAAGAGATATGAAGTAACTCCCATGGCTATAGCCGCATTGATATCGGAAAGGGGAGCCGGCAGGGATATGGATGCCCCAAAGACAGTCACTGCCTGTACCCCAAAGAGTTCAAAAAGAGTTCCGAAAAAAATATAGGCAGCAGCGGCAAAAATATAAGCTCCCAATATCCCGTTCTTATGGGGAGAGTTGGACTTTGCCAGATTACTTCCAAATCCCACCGCCATTTCTATAAGGGACTGAAATTTTCCCGGTATAAGCTTGAATTTCGGAAAGGCAAAGATCCTTACCAGTAAAGCAAAAAACAAAAGAACAAGCACCACTATGCTTGATGATATGTAAGCAGGGTTTACATCCTTAATTCCAAAGAGGCTTATTCTTCCAAATTCGTGTAGTACTCCGTCCTTCATGACCTCTTTTATGGTTTCTTCCTTCTCCCTGCCGGGAATGATCAGGGAGAGAATAAGAAGCAGCACAAGGGCCAGGATCCAAATCGTCAAAGCTGTTTTATTTACCTTTATTTTCTTGGCTTTCATCTTTTCCTCTGTACTTTCTTTTATTTTTAAACACCTTTTAGCGAATGTAAAAAACTAAAGAAGATAGCTTTTTCCATCCTTCACAATCTCCGAATAATTATAGGACTCCTGATGTAAAAAGTAAAGGAAATGAGGAGCCCTCTTTTTCAGCCCAGCTTACTGTGAAGCTCTGCCAGAATGTCAGCTATCAGGGCATTTTTTTCAATAAGCCGACCTGATATCAGACTAAGCCTGGCAAACCTTATTCCGATTCCCGTAATATAATTACTGAATATACCGGTTTCCAGATCTGATATGCCCTCTGTCATTATACCACCTATCTTTTCTTTCTCAATATATAAAGAAGAATCCTCTTTTCTCTCGATCCTTACCTGAAAATCCCTTTCTATCACCCCGGCAACCCCGCTGCCTATGATATCCGGAATGCTTTCTGCCTTTTTATCTATTCTTTTTGCCTCATATATGATACTCATATATATCCCCCCCTTAGGAGAAGAAAAGCTGCTTTCAAGATGACCCCTTCCGGCGGTCTGTTCTTCCGCTATTATCACAGTTTCATTTAAGATATTCCCCTTATTGAAGACAAGCTCCTTTTTGGCTTCATTATTGGTAGAATCCAGCTCTTTATATACATATATATTATGCAAGAAAAGCTCCCCGGGATAATTATCCCGGAAAGCCTCCTTAAGGTTAAGAAATATTCCTTCTTTTGAGATCACATCATTCTTTTCTTCAAGCCTGTAGCCTCTCTTGCTTGCAGAGCTTATTATATATCCGCTCCTTCTGAGCTCGCCGATAACCTTCCAGATGGCATTTCTGGAAACATTTAATCCCCTTGCAAGCTCCTCTCCGGATATATAGCTTCCTTTGGCTTTTTCAAGAGCTAAAATAACTTTCTCCTTTGTATTCATAACAAGCACCTGTTCTTTATTCCGTCAGATGAGTCTGGCATCCTTTAAGGTACAATATGTAAGGCCATCCTCATCATAGGTATCAAAAACGCCCTCAACAACTATTTTTTCAGAGTCCTTAGGATAATCCTCCGGGATCTTATAGTCATCCGTTAAAACAAATTCTATTCCCTGGGCACAGCAGGCTGTGGCGTCCTGAACAATACAGGCAAAATAATACTTGTCCATGCTGTCATCATAGAAGCTTGTACAGTCCCCTTCCATCCTTACAACCTTACCCCGGTATTTTTCCGGATCTACCATCATATTATACACCTCTGAGTATACCATGGTACTTGAAAGAGCGGTAAGATCCACATCAACTCCCTCTGCCTTTCCAAGGACCTTTTCTATATCATTAAGTTCTTCCGGCAAGGGTGCATCCTCATTTAAACCTGTCTGTCTTTTATCGACAGAGCTTCCTGAAGGCTCCTCCTCCCTTTCATCACTTCCATCTTCTGCAAAAGCCCCTTTGGAATCTTCCTTTGCCATCTCTGCCTCTAAAAGCTCAGAGACTCCCTGAGTCTTATTCAGATTTCTTTTTTCTTCCCCGCTTCCCTGACAGCCCAATATGGAAACTGCTGTCATAAGGCCTATGAGACTGTATAAATATCTTTTCATAACCTATCTCCTTTGTGCCTGATAAGTCCTTTACCTGGCTTTTATAGCCTCCTTTAATACTTTCAGATTATCCTCCATTATCTGAAGGTAGTCAGCTCCATTTTCAATATCCTCTGAAGTAACAGACTGCATTGAATTTAAGCTTAATATTTTCTGATCCTGAGTCTTAGTGCTCTTTACTATAGTTTCGGCAATGCTGTGATCAGCTCCTTCTATTGTCAATACCACCGGCAGTGAAAGCTCATCCACCTTACCTGCTAAGAAGGTTATGGTTTCAAAGCTGGCTTCCGATTCAGCTGAGCATCCTGAAAAAGCCGCATAATAATTTAATCCGTAATCATCCACCATATATCTGAAGGGGAAACGGTCTCCAAAGAGAATGGTATTGAGTGAAGCAGAGCCTGCTGCCTCTGAATATCTTTTATCAAGATCCTCCAATTTTTCCTTATAGGCCTTTGCATTTTCTTCATAAACATCTCCATTGCCTTCATCAATGGCCTTTATAGCCTCTGTTATACTGTCAATTATTACCTCCGCATTTCTGAGAGACAGCCATACATGCTCATCCATTTCAACCTCATGTTCATGGTCATGATCGTGCTCCTCTTCAGCGTGCTCATCTTCATTTGCCCCGGCTTCACCTTCTTCATGTTCGTGTTCGTGTTCTTCCTCATCGGGATGCTCCTCCATAGAATGTTCTTCCTTTGAATGCTCATCCTTTGAATGCTCTTCTTCTGAATGCTCATCTTCTGAATGCTCATCCATGTGCTCATCTTCAGAGTGCTCATCATGGGCGTGATCATGATCATGCTCAGTCTCCTGCATTCCTTCCACAGCTTCCTCTGCTTTAACAGAGTCTCCAAGAAGATCCAGGAGATTTATCACCTTAATATCCTTGTTTATTACCTCCTTAAGGGCGTCATCCACCCAGGCGTCGGACTCTCCTCCAACATAAATAAAAAGATCACATGTTGATATTTTAAGAATATCGTCTGCTGTAGGCTGGTAGCTGTGAAGATCCACTCCGTTATTTAAAAGCAGGGTAAGCTCTGCATTCTCATTTTTTTCTCCAAGAATATTTCTTACCCAGTCATACTCCGGAAAAATGGTAGTAACTATCTGAAGCTTGTCACCGCCTTCATTATCCAAAGCCTCAGACTGATCCCCGGCTTCCTTCACTTCTTCCTTTGCCTGGTCTGTCTCAGCCTTAGAAGCTGCCTGATCTCCTCCTGCCGCGCAAGCTGCAAGATTGGTCATAAGCAATACTGCTGCAAGCAGTCCGTATAAAAACTTTTTCATAAAAAAACCTCCTTTGTCTCCCTTACCTGTCTTTTTTCTCTGTAAAGACCTGTCTAATTTGAGAACCGTTCTCAATTATAGTTTGGGGCTTTGACTTTGTCAACACTAAACATCTATTCTTTTGTTGATTAATTTAAGACCTTTAAACCGCAAGCCCTTCTATCCTCTAAAGACCCTTATCTGAAATATTCTTATTGCATCAAAGAGCTATAAGGTATTAGAATATTGAAGTATCTCAAAATATGTCCCTAAAGCAGACCGGATCCGGCTCATGTCTTAAGGCAGACCTTAATATCTGTGAAAAGCCATTACTTTGGAGGCGGTAATGAAACTCATCAGTGAAAATATAATTTATAAAAAACATTTGTCTTCAACTCAGCTTATAGTCCTGGGCTTCTTTTTGTCCATAATTCTTGGATCTCTTCTCTTAATGATCCCTGCTGCCACTGCAAAGGGAGAAAATACTGATTATATCACAGCTCTCTTTACCTCCACCACCTCCATATGCGTCACCGGACTTGTTGTGGTGGATACCTTTTCCCATTGGAGCTTTTTAGGGCAGTTTATTATCCTTTTGCTTATACAGATAGGAGGCTTTGGAGTCATTACAATATATTCCGCCATAATGATGCTCCTTAAAAAAAGGTTTTCCCTAAGTGACCGTTTACTTATTCAGGATTATTATAATCTTGACTCAATACATGGACTTATCAGGTTCCTGAAAAGGGTTATAAAGGATACCTTTATCGTGGAAGCCCTGGGAGCCTTTTTCTATTCCTTTATTTTTATACCCGAATTCGGCTTCCTTCGGGGATTATGGATATCGGTCTTTAATTCCGTTTCTGCCTTTTGTAATGCAGGAATGGATGTTATAGGCCCTGATTCTCTCCTAAAATATCATGACCACCTTGGAGTTAATATAATTACAGAGCTTTTGATAATCCTTGGAGGACTTGGCTATGTTGTATGGTTTGATGTAATAGAGAATATTAAGCTTTCCCTTAAAAGGAAATATCCTTTAAAGGTCTTTTATAAAAAACTCGGAGAACATACAAGACTTGTGATCAGCCTGACCCTCTTTTTTATCCTTTCGGGAGCCCTTCTGGTTTTACTTTTTGAATGGGATAATCCTGGCACAATAGGATCAATGTCTCCCGGAAATAAGATAATGGCAGGCATATTTCAATCCATTACCTTCAGAACTGCGGGTTTTGCCACAATTCCCCAGGATATGCTCACCCCCTCAACCTGTCTTGTGGGATGTGTATATATGTTTATAGGGGGCTCTCCCGTCGGCACGGCCGGAGGTATAAAGACCATAACAATGTTTGTTATACTTTTGAATGTTGTATCCTTTATAAGGAACAGGAAGGAGCCTGTTATATTTAACAGATCCGTCTCCGATAAGCTGATAAACAAGGCAAACGCCATAGCTATGTCAAACCTCACAGTAACAATTGTTTTAGTTATAATACTCTTACAGGTATGTAATGTTCCCACCCTTTCAGCTGTATATGAAATATTCAGCGCCACAGGTACGGTGGGACTTTCCAGGGCTCTGACCCCCACCCTTAATGTGCCGGGAATGTTGGTGGTAATAAGCGGCATGTTTGCAGGAAGAATAGGTCCCATATCAATGGCCCTTTTCTTTAGTACAGATCACTCTGATAAAAATACCATTAAATATTCCCATGGTCATTTCATAGTAGGATAAAAAGGAGACAGGATATGAAATATAATTCTTATGTGATATTCGGACTCGGAAAATTTGGACAGGCAGTGGCTGATAAGCTTCTTGAGGGAACGGCTGATGTAATGGTGGTTGATAATGATCCCGATATCATAGAAGCCTATTCCTCTAAGGCCACCTCAGCCATCATTGCTGATCTGACAGACCCTTCAGCCATAAAGGCTCTTGGAATTTCAAATATTGACTGCGCCGTGGTTTCCATGGGTATGAGCCTAGAATCCAGTATAATGTGCACAATGATCTCCAAAGAATGCGGCGTTAAATGGGTAGTGGCCAAAGCAGGCAATGAAAGAATGGGAAATATTCTCTCCAAGGTTGGTGCAGACCAGATCGTTTATCCCGAGGAAGACAGTGGTATAAGAACGGCAAAAAGTCTTATGGCCAGTAACTTTCTTGAATATTTTGATGTAAGTGATGATATCTGCCTGATCGAAATGCTGCCCTTTGAGGATTGGATCGGTAAATCTTTAAAGGAGCTTAATCTGAGAAAGAGATACGGAATAAATGTGGTTGCCGTTAAAGACGGGGTTGTAAAGGAATTTGTTGATCCGGATGCCCCTCTCAGATCAAATGAAGCTCTCCTCATGCTTGTACATAAAAATAATCTTACCAAGCTGGATAAAAACTGGATCTTATAGGATCCTGCAGCTTTTCTTTTCAGGATAAAAGCTTTCTTTTCTTGCAGAAACTACCACTTTTTTGTTATCCTGTTTCTGTGACCGGCTGCATGCTCTGCCCCGGTTGCACATACCTGCACCGGGTATGGAGATGGTAACATCTCTATCTCAGATATAAGGGGGAAGATAAATATGAACGAATCAGATGACAGGTACAGTACAGCCGAACAGGCCATTATAGATTCCTTTTTTCTCTTACTTAAGGAAAAGGAATATGATAAGATCACCGTTGCCGATATAGTAAAGAAATCCGGCATTGTCCGAAGTACCTTCTATAATCATTACGAAAATGTTCCGGATCTTATAGATGCCATAGAGGATAAGACCATAAATGATATCTTTGAAATGATGGAGTCCTTTAAGCCAAAAAACGATCAGGATCTTTGCCGGTCATACTTTTTGGCTATCTGTAACTATACCAGAGAAAATATATTTCTCTCCAATCTATATAAAAGTCCAAGAGCAGATACCTTCATGTTAAAGATGATCACCATGTTTCACCGTTATGTTTCAAAAACCTCAAGAAACGGGAATATTTCGGTAGGATCAAGAGAACACTTTTCATATATGATAGCCGGTGCCATCGGCTCTACCATAGGAGTACTGCATAAGTGGATCACGGAAAATTATAAGGCCTCTGCAGAAACTGTGGCCCAGGTACTTACTCAGATATTTCTCCATGGTATACTTCCTTTTTTATGGGATTAGAAGACCTGTAAAGCTCTTTATAAAGACAAAGGACCGGGGCCTGTCTTGCATAAGC
>JAILBX010000173.1 GCA_024680675.1 Lachnospiraceae bacterium
CTTATCACTGTTATGATAGAAGGTTATGGGCAGCTTACCTGAAGGAGACTGCTCTCCGAATAATATCCTTGCAAGAGCCTCGCCGCCTCTTTCCCCTGAATACCATGCCTGGATGATAGCCTCTGTTCTGTCCTCATATTGGGACAGATCCAAAGCAGATCCTGAATGAATAACGATTATTGTAGGCTTACCTATAGAAAGAACCTCATCTATCAGCCTTCTCTGGCTCTTTGGAAGAAGCAGATCCCTTTTATCTCCGGATGCAAAGGCATTACCCGTATCTCCCTCCTCCCCCTCAAGATCTCCATCAAGTCCAACGCAGAGTATCACTGCATCCGACATTTCCGCGCAGATCTTGGCCTCGGAATAATATTTACCCTCTCTTGCCAGTGGATCCTCCTTCTCCTCTACTATATCCGATCCCTGAGAGTAATAAATCCTGACCTCATCCTTAACATAGTCTCTGATACCGTCAAGATCTGTAACCCAGTCAGCTGAAAAGCCGTTATAATTTCCGTACAGAGCCTTATTGCTATAGGCATTTGGTCCTATAACCGCTATGTTCCTGATTTTATCTTTATTCAGGGGAAGGATCCCTTTGTTCATCAAAAGTACCATTGATTTTTCGGCAGCCTTAAGAGCCATTTCTCTATGCTCCTTACAGGCAACCACGCTGTAGGGTATATTGTTATATTCACAGTCATCTGCAAACTCTCCCAGCTTAAACCTGCTTGTAAATACATGGATGGCAGCATTTCTTATTTCCTGCTCCGAAATAAGTCCCTCTTCATAGCCATTCATCAAAGCTTCAAATGTACAGCCACAGTTCAGATCACAACCCCTTTTAACAGCTATGGATGCAGACTCGGCAGGAGAACTTGTAAAGTTATGATGCTCATGGAAATCCCTTACTGCCCAACAGTCTGATACCACATGACCATCAAATCCCCATTCTCCCCGGAGTATCTTTACAAGCAGTCTTTCGTTAGCACAGCATGGTTCACCGTTGGTGCGGTTATAAGCTCCCATAACCGACTCCACCCTTGCCTCCTTGACTGCACTTTCAAAAGCCGGAAGGTATGTTTCAAAGAGATCCTTTTCCGTGGCTCTTGCATCAAACTCATGTCTTAAAGCCTCAGGACCCGAATGTACTGCAAAATGCTTGGCACAGGCAGCTATCTTCATATACTTTTCATTATCTATATCTCCTTGCAGCCCCTCTATAAAAGCCACGCCAAGTCTTGAGGTAAGGTATGGATCCTCGCCATAGGTTTCGTGACCCCTGCCCCATCTTGGATCTCTGAAAATATTTACATTTGGGCTCCAATATGTCAGTCCCTTATATATATCCCTGTCTCCATATTTACAGGCTGCATTGTACTTTGCCCTGGCCTCTGTGGATATGATCTCGGCCTCCTCCTTAAGGAAATCGGGATCAAAGCCTGCAGCCATGCCTATAGCCTGAGGAAATACCGTTGCTATACCGGCTCTCGCAACTCCATGAAGAGCCTCGCTCCACCAGTTGTATTCCGGTATACCAAGTCTTTCTATAGCCGGCGATTGATGAAGCAGCTGACTTGCAGCCTCCTCCAGGGTCATTTTTTCAACCAGTTCCTCTGCCTGTTTTCTAAATTTTGAATTATCCATATTCGTCCTTTCACTGCACCTTTTATAGCTTTATCAAAACCTGATAGCTCTTTCTCAGCTATGCTTCCTACGAGTTTTTCCTGCTTTTAGAATAAAAGAAAACTTATGCCTTATCTTTACAATTGTTGCTTGAAAATTATAAAAATTGCTATTTGTTCTTCTTTCATAACCGTCATTTTGTATATATAGAACTCATCTTCAGGAATTCAGTTAACATTTTATACATTAATTTAAGGGATTCATGAATATCTGTCTGATAATTATTGCATTTTTACAAGGTTGATAGTATGTTTTATGGTATAATCCTATAAATGCAAACAGCAATTTTTATAGTATTAAACCCGGATCGAAGTTCCGTGGAACCTTCTGCGGCCTGCAGCGAGTATATCTCGGAGGAATTATACAATGATCGAAACCTTAAACGGCTATCACGAAATCGTAAATTTCAAGGACAGACCCTTGTACCGTCTCTATCATAATACGGAATCAGAGGATTATCCAAGGCACTGGCATTCTAATCCGGAAATAATCATGCCTGTAAAAAATGGCTATACTGTTGAGATAGGAGATAAGCTCTATGAGTTGAAGGAAAATGACATTATCTTTATCTCTTCTGCTGCCATTCACCATCTTATGGCTCCTCCTTCCGGAGAGCGTCTTATTTTTCAGCCCGATTTTTCACTTCTTGCTTTCCTGCCCGAGCTGTCATCAGCTCTGACTATCATGTCTCCGGCAATTATTATCAGTCGTGAAAAGGATTCGGAACTGGCGCCCCGGCTAAATCACCTTATGCTGGAGATAGAAAAGGAGTATTTCGGAAAAGCACCTTTGTCCGGTGCCAATATATACTCCATGCTTATTGAAATGTTTGTAAATGTAGGAAGGAAATACGGCAATACAGCGTCAAGCTTTGATGTTTCACATGATAAACAGATAGAGTATACGGAGAAGTTCCTGTCTATATGTGATTATATTAATCTTCACTTTGCCGAGGATCTTAATTTGGATGACATATCAAGTATGTGCGGTTTTTCCAAGTTTCATTTCACCAGGCTTTTTAAACAATTTACCGGCAAAACCTTCTACTACTATGTAAATACTAAAAGAATTGAAAATGCAGGAAAACTTTTAGTGAATCCCCGTGCAAGTATCACGGAAGTTGCAATTAATTCAGGTTATTCAAGTCTTCCGGCATTTGTAAGAATGTTCAAACAGATTAAAGGAGTTACACCATCAGAGTTCAGAAAAATGCATGTCGGATGCACTATAAAAGAGGTGAAAAATGAAAAAAAAGATAATATCTATTTTAGACAGATACATTGATGATAAAGACATAAGCGGAGCTTCAGTCCTTATTTACAAGGATGGAAAAGAATACCTTCGAGTAGACAGAGGTCTGGCAGATATAAAAGAAAAGATCCCTTACTCATCCGATACGATAATAAGGCTTTTCTCAATGTCAAAACCCATAACATCCGCAGCGGCTATGATACTTATTGAAAGAGGCTTGCTTGACAGGCTTGACCCTGTTTCCGACTATATAAGTACATTTTCAGACCAGTATTATTATGACGAAAGCGGAAATAAGCTTCCTGTATCAAGACCTGTTACCATAGGAGACCTTCTGGATATGACTGCCGGACTTTCCTATCCGGATAAATCCAGCTCCACCGGCAAAGAAACAGATACTGTTTTTGCTGATATAGAAAAGCATCTGGATACTCCAAAAGAGATGACTACTCTGGATGTTGCAGAGGCACTTGGCAGATCTACTCTGGCCTTTGATCCCGGCACAGGTTTTCTCTATAGCAGCTGCGCAGACGTACTTGGAGCTGTAATAGAAAAGGTAAGCGGTATGAAATTTTCTCTATTTCTGGAAAAGGAGCTTTTCTCTCCTTTGGACATGAAGGACACCGCTTTTTATGTAGCGCCCGAAAAGCAAAACAGACTTGCCAGATCCTATGTTCCCTCATCCCATGCAGGCAATCTTGCGGAAAATGAGCAGCCGGTATCAGATGATGATTTCCATGAGTATTTAGGCAGCTATCTTGGGATCAAAAGCAGGATGAAAACGCCAAATGCTTTTGAGTCAGGGGGAGCCGGTCTTGCTTCGACCCTTGAGGATTATATGAAGTTTGCCCTGATGCTGCTAAATGGAGGTTCTACCCCTTCGGGGATCCGGCTTCTTTCCCCGGAGACTGTGTCCTTTATGACACAAAGACTATCCTCTGAAAGAACAAAGAAAGCTTTTCTGGAGGCTTTTGACCTAAAGGGATTTTGCTATTCAAATCTCCTTAGGATAGGAAGTGATCCCGGTCTCTGTGATACTCTTATGAGCCCTGGTGAGTATGGCTGGGACGGCTGGCTTGGTCCTTATTTTGCAAATTTTCCCCAAAAGAAGGCCACCTTACTTATAGCTATACAGCGAACTAATTCAGGTACCTACAGCCTGACCCGCAGGATCAGAAACGTGGTGTTGTCTGAAATATAAGATGCTCATGTATGTTGTCGCCAAATGCCTCAACTATATGCTGTAACAACGCGAAGCGTTGTTTACCCTGTAAATACACTATGCACCCTTTCAAGCAAGCTTGAGGGTGCATAGTGTATTTACAGGGCAGTCACTGCGTGCCTGCTACAGCATATTCTGAGCCGCTTTGCTCCTTATCACTCAAATTCTATAGTTCCGGTTGGTTTACTTGTTACATCGTAAAGGCAGCGGTTTATTCCCTTTACTTCATTTGTGATCCTGTAGGATATTTTTTCCAGAAGTTCCCAGTCTATCCTTTCGATAGTCGCTGACATGGCATCCTTTGTATTTACCGCACGGATTATGCATACCCACTCAAATGCTCTTTTTCCGTCCTTTACTCCGGTAGCCTTAAGGTCAGGTACTACGGTAAAATACTGCCATACCTTTTTATCAAGTCCGGCCTTTTTAAACTCCTCACGAAGAATGGCATCTGACTCTCTTAAAGCTTCAAGCCTGTCTCTTGTAATAGCTCCGGTACAACGAACTCCAAGCCCGGGACCCGGGAAGGGCTGGCGGTTAACCATTTCGTCAGGAAGCCCCAAAGCAGACCCCACAACTCGAACCTCATCCTTAAATAAAAGCTTAAGAGGTTCAACTAACTCCATCTTCACATCCTCAGGAAGACCTCCCACATTATGATGAGCCTTTATTCCATCCTTACTTTCAAGTATATCGGGATATATTGTTCCCTGTCCAAGGAAGCCCACACCTTCAAGCTTTGCTGCTTCCTCATCAAATACCTTTATAAACTCCCCGCCTATGATCTTTCTTTTCTTTTCAGGATCACTGACCCCTTCAAGGAGATCGAGAAAGCGATCGCTTGCATCGATATATATAAGATTTGCTCCAAGCTGTTTTTCAAAAACATCCAGAACCATCTGACTTTCACCCTTACGCATAAGACCATGGTTAACATGAATACATGTCAGCTGCTTTCCTACGGCCTTTATCAGTAAAGCCGCAACCACAGATGAATCAACTCCACCGGAAAGAGCCAGTAGAACCTTACCCTCTCCTATCTGCTTTCTTAATAAAGCAACCTGTTCATCAATAAACTCATCAGCCTGCTCCTTTGTCTCTATCCTCTTCATGGATTCAGGTCTGATATTCTCACTGTTTGAGTAATAATCCGCTCTGGCGTCTTTGGACATTCTCTTTCCTCCTTTTTATTTTACTTTTTATTTAAAACTTTGATATTTTGCTTTTCAGTTTAAAATGCTCCTTTTCTTGCTTCAAAAAAATCGTCTATATTTTTTATAAGCTCCTGTGGGGGCATGGTCTTCAAAAGATACTTTTCCGGCTTAAGACTTACCACCTTAAGTACACTCTCCCTGTCACCCTTTGCGGTAAGAAACATAACCGGAATATCTCTTGTGCTTTCCTCTGATCTTAACATTTCAAGCACCTGAGGTCCTGTAACAACGGGCATTTCGTAGTCCAAAAGTATCAGATCCACCTTATTTGTTGCAAGGAAGGTTATACCGTTCATTCCCGAATTCACCATGAACACATTATAAGTATCTGACAAAAGACCCTTCATGGTTCTTAAGGTCGTAGGATTATCATCAATTATAAGTATCTTCTTTTTTTCCTCCGCCCTGCTGCCTTCTTCTACAGCCTTATCCATTTCATCAACGATAAGCTTAACATTAATGGGTCGTGAAAAACTTCCCTTTATCTTATCCTGTATTATCCCCAGGACATCAGCCAGTTCATCAGCGTTACCCACAGCATAAAAGCTTATTTCCTGCTCAATAATGAAATCATTTATAAACACACACAGCTCATCCAGATTCTCCTCTTTACCATCAAGATAAAGAAGCCATATCTTAGGCTTATCTGCCTGTCTGCTTATGGCATTCATATCTGCCTCTACTATAGGAGTTTCATATCCTGCTTTCTTAAGACCATTTACAATGGAATTAAGCATAAAACTATTTGGTTGCCCTATTATTAAAACTTTCTTATCCACTATTTATCATCCTCTAACAATCTAATAAGCTCATCCCTGTCCACATTAGTAACGGCCTGTTTAATTTTATCATATTTATCCTTATAATCAACAGGAATCCTATAGTCTTCAAGGGTATTCATTATATCATCCGCGCTGTCAAAGTCAAAGCTTTCGGCAAACTCTCTTAAACATTCGTAGGCCTGCTCAAGCTGATCCAAGGGGATCTCCTCTCTGTCATCGTCGTCCCCCTCCTTTTCACAGAAGGGTTTAAGCTTTTCTCTGTAGCTTCTGTAAAGCTCAAGCAGGGTTGGTGTCTTATCATTTATCTTTTCAATATCCTCTGCATTTCCCGCTTCCTCAAGCTCCATAGCCATAGCTGACAGCTCATTTGCTCCTATTATCCTGGCTGAACTCTTTAAAGCGTGAACCTTAACCGTATAGGTCCTAAGGTCGTTCGACTTAAAGGCTTCTTCAATAAGATCAGGCTCTGACGCTATAGATACATAAAAGTCTCCTATAGCTCCCTTGAGAATATCTTCATTCATACAGTTTTTTATACCGCTTTCATAGTCGATACCCTCAAGATTTTTTATTATCGAATCCTCTTTTTTCTCCTCCTTTACCTTATCATCACTTTGTGAATCATATCCTTCTTGGCCGGGTAATATGAGTTTTTCCTCAGGCATAAGTTTCTTTATGAGTTTCTCAAGAACTTCTCCATCTATTGGCTTTGTAATATAATCATCAAAGCCTGCCTTAAGATACATCTCTCTGGCTCCCGAAACAGCATTTGCCGTAAGAGCGATACAGGGAGTATCCCTGTTAAGATTACCCTCTAAGCTTCCAAAAGCCTTGAGAGTCTGGATACCGTCAGGTTCGGGCATCATATGATCAAGAAAGATCAGATCATATTTCTTTTTTGTTACAAGCTCCAAAGCCTCTGTTCCGCTTGTTCCTGTTTCCACATTAAGCTGAGTCTCTTTTAAAAGTCCCTTTATAACCGTCAGGTTCATTGGAGTGTCATCTATTATCAAAATCCTTCCATCAGGAGCCTTAAAGGATACCTGATATTTTTCCCTGGTTTCCAGAGATCTCCTGTAGGCCTCTGAAAAATCTCCTATAGGCTCTTTGTCTATGATCTTCTGTTTTATTTCAAAATAAAAATCAGAACCCTCTCCGTAAACACTTGAAACCTCAAGCCTTGAGTCCATAAGATCAAGCAGCTGCTTTACGATATTCATACCGAGTCCGGTTCCCTCTATAGTCCTGTTTCTCTTTTCCTCTATCCTTTCAAAGGGTGAGAAGAGCTTTTTCAGATCTTCTTCCTTGATCCCTATTCCCGTATCCTTTACTCTTACAGTAAGGATTATATTGTCTTCCAAAGCTTCGGCTTCCGAAGCCTCATTAACTTTGGGACACTCTTTATATCCTACCTCAAGAGTCACGCTGCCCTCCTGGGTGTATTTCACTGCATTGGACAATACATTTGTAGCGCATTGCTTTATC
>JAILBX010000154.1 GCA_024680675.1 Lachnospiraceae bacterium
TTGGAAGATCCATATCCATCATCTCAGTGTCTTCATCCCATATGATACCGTCTCCAATAACCGTATAATCCTGGGATTCCATATTTTCGTTTACTGTATAAAAGAGGAATTCAAGCTTATCTCCCGGTTTAAGGCTTTTTACCTCCCTGCTTGGCTGTCCGTCTTCTCCTATTCCTCCTACTGCACCAATTATATTATAGCTTTCTTCTCCGTAATCGTATTCGGCTCTTAAGAACATTTCCTCACCATTTAGGGTTATGGGAATGGAATAAAGGTTATATTCTTCATCCTGCTGGATAAGAGAAGCGCATATTAACTCCCCGCCTATGGCCAGCCAGGTCCCCCTGAAATCATCGATGATCTCTCCTTTATCAATATCTCCTGTTATGTAATTGTCAGATCCCATATAGATAAGGCAGTTATCTTCCTGATCGACATAAAATAATTCATATCTCGCCTCCTGGACTATTTCAAGTCCTGATTTAATATTCAGATGAAGGTGGGAATCACTATCCACATACTGATCATATTCCAGCTTATAATCCTCGCTTTTTACGGGAGATAGATTTTCAACTGCCTGATAGATCTCCTGATTTTCAGGATTTTCTTCATATCTGTGTTCAATTTTTTGTCCCTTATTAAAGTAGCTGTCATACCTGCCCTCCTTAACCTCCAATTTTAAGGGCTTTTCCTCCCAGCTTTTATTCCATTCTTCCGGATTCCAGTCTTCACTTAAAATAGTTACATACTCAAGGATGGCGGGATTATCCGATACCTTCATGTAGTTTTCCTGAAGCTCCTCTTCATCTGTGGACAGGGGATAAAATACCGAAAGGCCACCGGATTTCTTACGGTTTTTACCATTTACCTTATATTTTACTGCATCCTCAAGAGTCTCTTTTACATTTTCAGCATTCCAGTTCAGAAGATCTTCGGTCTTTTCTACCATATCCTCCAGATCCACCATATCACTATAGCCTTCATAGTCATTATTTCCACCATAGTTCTCTGCTTTCATTATACTTGAGCATACTGATCTGAATCTTTCGGGCTCTTCGGTGGAATAAAGCATTTCTCCGGAAAAATCCCTATAGGCTGCAGAAAGAGCCGGGATCTTAGTAAGATCAGTCACGGAAAGAGTTACCAGATCATCTACCTGATCCTCCTTGCATTTTTCCATAAAACCATCTGCTATCCTTGCTCCAAGGGTTAAACCATCCATAGAGGTATCCTGACTTAAAAAGCTTAGAAAGTCCTCATACATCCAACCGCTTCCCGGTTCAATCTCTTCGGAGGCGACCATATAGTGTCCATAGCCCTGGAGAGCCTCTGCCGTATCCAGATTTGCCATAAGGCAGGCATCAAAACCAACAAGCTCAAGGGGAAGGTCGGCTTCCTCTACTGCCTCCCTTATCTCCTTTATATCAAGAGAGTCGTCATCGAATAACTCGTCATAACATACTCCCCCTGCCGCACCGCCGCCATGATCCCAGAAGATAAGCATATTATTATCTGCCGGATAAGTTTCACCGGCCCAGATGATAAAATCCCTGAGTGTGGAGGCCTCACCCATTGATCTTAGGGCTTCATTTTTTTCAAAATTGAGCACATTGTCTCTTACGCTGAAAAAGCCCAGTTTATCGCTTTCTATATGATCATCCGATGCAAACCAGTCATCATAGTTATTGATGTCCCATTCTTTTGTCCCTCCGGTCTGGATCAGAAGATTTACATTATCAGACAGATCGGCATTAAGCATTTCCGCAATATTGGATGTGGCTGCGTAAGTGTCGCTTTCAAGATCTGTTCCGCACATGTATACCATAATGGTCCAGCTTTCCTCTTCACCCGGCTCTTTAGCTAACTCTTCACTGATCCTGTCCTGGTACTTACCATGATCTTTGACGGTTTTTGTCTCATATTCTTTTGAATAGGACTGCTCCGATCCCCTGTCAGATCCGCTAAATTCTTCTTCCTCTCCCTGAGCAGAGCCCAAAATAAGCAGAGCCAGCGATCCAAGCAGTATTAGAAGAACTATAACTAAAATAATGATGACTGTTTTCTTTTTCATATTTTTTTCTCCATTAAACGACCGATAGTAACGATTTTGAAGATATTATACCATTAAAGCGGGGTGCCTTACAGCATGTTCAGCATTATCTGCTGCAATTTTCAGGTGAAGTATGATATCACAACAGACCGGCTTTATACTCGCTATCATCTTTGCTATTCATGTGGGTTATCTTTTTGATTTATATAATATCTACACTAAACACAGAGGGCAGAGATTTTGTTACGGTTCTTGAAAGCTATACCACAAGTACCGTCTCATGGATCTATTATGTGGAAAACAGTGAATGTAAGGAATCATCAGCTTCCGGAATAGGAAGCTTTTCCAAATGCGATTATGCAAAGGGTTACTGTGTTTCCCTTGGGGCTTACGATGCAATGTATGAATATGAAGAGGGGAAAAGACCTGGCAAAACTCCAATTTCGGCGGCATTTATTTTAAAAATGTCAAAGACGCCATGGAATTTAACAAGAGTATGTAAATACAGGGTCTTAAATAAGCCTTTTAAGTAAGTCGGAGTTTATACTCCGGCTTACCTAACGGCGTAAAAACATAACACCTAATGTGTTTGGTCCGCAATGGGTCGTTACAGTTGCTCCGGCTACTGTCACCGGGATCTCCTCTGCATCTGGAATTTCTTCGCGAATTATATCATAAGCATCCTTTACTATTTCAGGGGAGCACTTTGTATGGGTGAGAATGATCCTGTGGGTATCAATATCATCTCTGCCTTTAATCCTTTCCCTTACATATTCTTTAATGACCCTTTCTATTTTCCCTCTGTACTTTTTGCTTGGACCCATTTTTCCATCCTTAACATCAATGCTTGGCTTGATCTTTAAGAGATTTCCTCCAAAGGTAGCCAGGGCGCTGCAGCGGCCCCCCTTATAGAGGTAATCAAGGCTGTCAATAACAAAGCTTGACTCCACCTTTACAGCAGCTTCCATACAAGCCTTGTATATTTCCCGGGCGCTACAGCCTGCAGCTTTCATTTCCCCGGCCTTCAGTACCAGTAAGCCCTGACCGCTTGAAAGGTTATTTGAATCCACTACATACACTTCTTCCATATCCTCTGCTGCTATGGACGCATTTTGATATGAGGAGGAAAAACCGCTTCCAAGACTGATATGGACAATACTGTAGCCCTGATCAGTCCATTTTGTAAAACAATCCTTATATTCAAATATATTGGTGGCACTTGTTGCCGGAAGCCTGCCGCTTTTTTCCACGTATTCGTATATATCCTCCGGTGTGATATCTATACCGTCCTTTCCTGATCTCTCTCCCATCACTACCGTAAGGGGTATCATATCAATATCATACTTTTTTAATAATTCCTCAGACAGATCACAGGTGCTGTCAGATAAAATCTTGATTTTCATGGCAAAATCATCCTTATCTTTTTGATTTATATATTGAAGCATTATTTAACTTTTTTCTTAACTTTACTTGCACTGTCTTTTAATTCCTGCCAGATAAGAGATCTGGTAGGGATATTATCAGCAGGCTTATCCTTATCCTGGGTAAAGACCCTTATACTTCCCAATACACGCTTCTGGTTTACTGTCAGCTTTTTAGCATAAAGATCAGTCAAATCCTTTCTCTTCTTTAAGAAGTTATCTTCAATTGACTGGATCCCCGCCGTGATCTTTCCTTCTATCATCTTAGGCTGGGCTGCCAGCTTCTCGTAATTTCCCTGAGCCTTCTGGTTAAGCTCTTCATGCATTTCTCTCACGTTATTTAACAAGGATGACAGACTGGCCTCCGTCAAAGCCAGATCTGCTCCAAAAAGCGCAGCCATAATGATAGAAGCAAAAGCATATATTTCAGGATGTATATAAAGGCGCAGGCCCTCTATTGCAGGAAGGGCATACCTTAATATGAATATTCCGGCCAGTCCAAAGGCAATACTTACAGGAAGACATATCCTGCCCTGAATATTAAAAATAATGTCACTGTAATCCCACCATCTGGCATGGAATCTCTTTTCAAGTACATAAGAGGTGGCAAACTCAATCACTGCGCTTCCCACAACTCCCATGATAAAAAGGCCCCAGATTGGAAAGTCTTTACTGTTTATAACCGGAAAAAGCTTGGTTATAAAGGAAAAGATGACAACACAACAACCATATATGGGACAAACAGGCCCAAAGAGGAAGCCTCTGTCCGCCCACTTCTTTTCTTTTGCGGTACAGTAAATGGACTCCCAAACCCATCCCAAAAAACTATAAAAGATAAACTCAGAAAAATACTGGGTGATCAATATATTTACCTCCAAACAGACTCTTTAAGGAACATTACTATTGTGTAATGGTTTAATCAAATATCTCTTTTTTAAGTCCAGCCTGATTATTTTACTACTTTTCCCTCTTTAGATAAAGCCTGTATTTAAATGGGTACATTCTGAAGGGATATTTTTTATAAAAAACCATTTTATTATGATACTTATTCTGATATAATAACCCAGTGTAACTATCAATTTTTCACACATTGCTTTTTGAGAAGGTGTGACAGCATTATATAAATCAAAAAGATAACCCACCACCTTCAGGTGGTGGGAGAAGCTTTTCGCAGGTGCCGGGTTCAAGCCCGGTACCTGCGGGATTGCGAAGCAATCTGATTTATAACGAGCAAATTGCGAAGAAATTTGCGAGGT
>JAILBX010000226.1 GCA_024680675.1 Lachnospiraceae bacterium
CCGAGGGCACCTTCTGCTGTCTGTACGCAGGAGATACCGTCCTGAGCATTTGTGGAAGCCTGAGTAAGTCCTCTGATCTGACTTCTCATTTTTTCACTGATGGTCAAACCTGCAGCATCATCTGCTGCTCTGTTGATCTGATAACCTGATGATAACTTCTCTGTGTTCTTTGCCTGTGCTGATGTAGTTACTCCTAACATTCTGTTGGAGTTCATTGCTGTCATATTATGCTGTACTACCATATTTTATTCCTCCTTGAATAATTTTTTATCGGCATCCTTGCCGTTTACGGTTTTTTGGTCAGGTATCGTAAAACCTCTTAGCACTCTACTTCGGACCGTACGCTTCCTCCGCTTTATGTTATTTTTCCTTTACTAATTATATTATCGGCATTATCTTTTTTTACTTTAGTTAAAAAAGATATTTTTTGAAAAAATTTTTTAATGTTTTTAGTGTGGATCTATCTGTTTTGATCACCATAATGGGTCTTAATATAATAGGCTACCTTATTTACTTCGGTCTCCTTTGAAAAGCAAAGCACCGAATCTGCGATTATCAGGTTTATATTTTCCTGATCCTCTCTTCTGTTTGCTATGAACATAAGCTTTACGCTGCTCTTCCTTTGTTTTTTTCTTATGGCATCAAACATTATGGCCTGCTCTATTATGGGCATATTCATATTGATATTTATTATCACTATGTCCGACTTCAAAAGATATTTTAATAGGTCCTTTAAATGAGGCCTGGTAACCACCACATGAAAATCACTTTTCACCATTGATCCAAGGGACTTGAAATAATCTGTATCATCATCAACAAGAAGGAGTCCCTTAAGCTGTTTATCGCTGCCGCTTACAGTGCTTGAAATATCCGCTATCATATTTGGGATAGTAATATTTTCCTTCATATACAAACCTGTTATCAGCATATTGGGAATATATTTTTTTACCCGCTTTGTCATTTCTTCGCTTCCCATTATATAAAGAGGCTTTTCCTCATCCAGACACATATCCCTTAAAAATATGGATATCTGACTGAAGGAAAAATCCTCTTCCTCAGGAAGTATAAGAAGGATCCCTTCCACTCCGTCCTTTACTGCGATTATATCATCCACCTTGAATTCACACCAAAAGGTAGTTATTCTTCTCTTCATAAACTGCTCTATCCATCCAAATAAACGTTTGGGTTCTTTTGCCACCACAGCTAAGGAATAGGCCATTTTTATATCCTCCTTTAAAAAATTCTTTCATTATTAAATATCCCTTGCGGGATCTCACAGACTCTTTATGCTTTTTCTTTAATAACTATTATATTATCATAAAGCTTAGCTAAAAACATCCTTCATAATCTGTCATTAACATGAAAAAATATTTGAATTTATGAATAGTAACAGTAAAAAAAGAGAAAGGAATCTTTCCTCTCTCTTTCTAAACAGGGCTACAAGGATTCGAACCTTGAAATGACGGAGTCAGAGTCCGTTGCCTTACCGTTTGGCGATAGCCCTTTGTCGATCAGCGACTAATGTATTATACTTTATATGATTACTTATTTCAAGTATATTTTTTATAAATTTGATTTTTTTCTACTCTTTAAACCCTTGTCCTTCAAAAAGAGCCTTTTCTCAGTAATCTACCTCCACCTCTCTGTTTTCCCAGGTCCTCAGCTTCACATGCTCATCATCGCTTTCTTCTATATAATTGGGTAAAAGAGGGATCTTGCCGTAGCCATGGGGAGCATTAAGTATATACTGGGGTATGGCAAGACCTGAGGTATGACCTCTTAAATACTTCATTATCTTAAGTCCCTCTTCAACCTTTATCTGAAAATGCCTGGTTCCCCTTACCTGCTTGGGATGGAAAATATAATAGGGGCGGACTCTGGCCTTTAACAGTCCCTCATTTAAAAGCTGAACGATATACTTATCATTATTGATACCCTTTAAAAAGACCATCTGATTACCCAAAGGTATTCCGGCATCCGACAGCATGGAGCAGGCTCTGACCGCATCCTCAGTAAGCTCTCCCGGATGATTAAACTGGGTATTTATAAATAAAGGATGATACTTTTTAAGCATATTAACAAGCTCCCTTGTGATCCTCTGGGGCATGGTAACGGGAACTCTGGTTCCTATCCTTATTATCTCCACATGGGGGATCTCCCTGACTCTTTTTATTATACTCTCAAGGAGCTCATCAGGAAGCATCATGGGATCTCCTCCGGTTATAAGCACATCTCTTATTTCCCTGGTGTTTTTTATATATTCAATAGCGGCGGATATATTCTCCTCTGATTCGATCCTGTCGGTCTCCCCTATACATCTTCTTCTCTGACAGTGTCTGCAGAACATGGCACAGGAGCTTGTAACATTGATAATAAGCCTGTTTGGATACCTTCTTGTGATACAGGGTGCCGGATTTGTATATTCCTCTCCCATAGGATCCATTTCCCCGCTCATATCATTTTCCATAGCTGTAGGCAAAGCCATCATATTTATAGGATATTTCATATCCTCATAGTCCATAAGAGAAAGATAATAGGGAGTTGTGGCCCATCTGTATTTCTTTGATATCTCTGTGAACATATCTACCTGGCTGTCGGAGAGCTTTATGAACTTTGACAGTAAAGATACGGAGCTTATCCTGTTTTTAAGCTGCCAGTGCCAGTCATTCCAGTCAGCCTCAGAGGCGTCAAAATACTCCATAAGCTCATCCTTATGCTTACGGCTCATAACATCTCTTCTCTCCTCGGTCTCCCTCATAAATTCATCCTTGAACTGAAGATAATCTTCTATCTCAGCGTAAAGCTCATCCGCCCTTTCAAGTGATATCCTTCTTTTTTCACTGTTCTCGTTTTTATTGATCCTACTGTCCTTCATTAGCCTGTCTTCTTTCAAATTATTTACTATTTCTCTCTTCTTCCAGATTTTTCTCTATTGCCAAAGCCAGCATTTCCTTATAGCGCCGGCTTTTCTTTCCCCAGACCTCTTCATATTTCTCTTCTCCCCTGTGAGAGGGTATATTATAATTCTCTTCGATATAATCCCCCAGATAATAAGTAAAAAGCTCTGCGCCTTCTGTATTTAAATGGCTTCCCTCGTCCGGGGAATGGATAAGATAGTCAAAGCCTATTGTCTCATCAAGCTCATCAAAGTTCAGATAGCTGATCCCATATTCCTCACCCAGCTCATCGATCAGCCTGTCGTATTTTAAGCTCCAGTTATCAGAGTAGCTTGGAACCTTCATAAGAAACAGTTCCACATCATTTTCCCTGCAGATATTTATTATCTTCATAAGATATTCCCAGTTTTTCGGACTTATATCCACCTCTTCCCCATGGATATATCTGCCGTTTTCCCTGGGTGGAAGATTTTTTGTCCTCTTGGGGTCAATGATAAAGCCATTGTTGGTCACCTCCTCATCCTTAAAGGTATAGATAAGATCCTCGAGCTTAAACTCCTTCCACCTTGTATGAAATCTCAAAACAGGAAAAATATACTCAATAAGTCTTTCTTCTTCTCCCTTTGCCGCTTCAATGCATTTTATCTTGGAGGAGGAAAGTCTCATACCGTCAATTGCCTTCCTGTTTGACGGCTCCTCTGTAAAATCATCATCATATTTAATAAAGCCCACATCCAGAGCAACCAGCTTAGGTTTATTGTATCTGATGGCATCCTCTATCATATAGTAGGAGGTCCACATTGTTTGTGAGGCATTACTTCTGTCATAGGAAGTATATCCCTTGTCTTCCCATAAAATTATAGGATTGATTCCGCTGTATACCGTAGAAGAACCAACAAAGATTATATCTGTATCCAGCTTTTCCTTATAATATTCCCGGCTTATCCTGCCGTCACGATTTTCACTTACATATTTGGGCATAAAGAGACGGTTCAAAAACCATACAAAAATAATAAGAAGAACTGCCTCTGTAAGCACCAGCCCTATTCTCTTTACAGTAGAATTTCTTTCCATTATAAACAGCCCCTAAAACTGAAGATATATAAACTGCTTGGCATCATAACCCATACCGTAAGAACCATAAACTACCACAATAAAGATCAGCCCTCCTAAGATAAGCCACCTGCACGGGATAGGAAGCTTAAATATCCTGCTCCTTAATCCTTCCTTTCTCTGCAGCAGCTCGGCTGAAAAGAGAACTATTAAAGCTATTATTGCTACAATAAACTCCTCTTTGGGAAGCTTTAATTCGTTAAATATCACATTTATATCAAAATTCTTCCATCCTTTAAAAACAAGTCCCAGAGTCTCAAAGCCGGCTTTTGTATCCTCTGCTATATCAAATACCCTTAGAAAGGCCATAAGCCAGAAGGTTTTTACTACCCTTATAAGCTTTAATAAAAGTGAAGCTTCTTTTAGTCCCAGCTTCTCATTAAGCTTCTCACAGCCGGGTTTTATCTCGGTTCCTATTATTATGAATAAACAGTTCAAAAGCCCCCATACAACATACTTGCTCTCAGCCCCATGCCACATACCTGTTGTTATCCAGACTATTATCATGGGAAGATAAATGGGGACCCTTTTTCCAAAGCCTTCATTCAGACCCTTGCATCTCTTTCCAAGGTTGATTATCCCCTTGTTTATTGAAAGGGGATAAAAAATATAATCCCTAAACCAGGTTCCTAAGGTAATATGCCATCTTCTCCAGTATTCAGCGATATTCTTGGAAAAGAAGGGTCTTTCAAAGTTCTCCGCCACCCTTATACCCAACATTTCACTGACTCCCAGGGCCACATCTATTCCCCCTGAGAAATCCCCATAGATCTGCATGGAATAAAAAAACAGGGTCAGTATCAGATAGAAACCGCTGTACTCCTCTCTCATTTCCATGGAGGTCTGAACAAAGGGTGAAAGCCTGTCGGCTATAACCAGCTTTTTAAACAAGCCCCACATTACCCTGTAAAAACCGGATCTTATCCTCATGATATCAAAGGATGCTCCCCTGTAGAGCTCTGAGGCAAGCTCATTAAACCTGCTTATAGGTCCCTGTATTATCTGGGGAAAATAGGAAACATAAAGGGCATATTTAAATATATTTCTCTCTGCCTCATATTTTCCGTAATATATATCCACAAGATAGCCTATGGATTGAAAGGTATAAAAGGATATGCCAAGAGGCAGGATAAGATCAAAGAAGCCGATAAAATCCGTACTTCCCATTACATGCAGCTTAAAAAGATTTAAATAGGCAATGGAAAAATTAGCATATTTGAAATAAGCAAGTATGCCAATATTTATAACTGTGCACAGAAACAGCATCCATTTTTCTTTTTTCTTCATGGATGCCTTATAAACCTTCTTTTCTTCCCTGCTTAAGCTTTCTTTATTGGCTTTTATGTATTCCTTTTGAACCCTGGCATTATTTTCAATAAAAACAGCAGCCCCGTATGTGGTAAGGGTAGTTACCAGAATATAGCCCATATTCTTAATACCGGTACAGAGGTAAAAATAGTAGCTTGCTAAGAGCAAAAGCAGCCACTGCCATTTTTTCGGTACAAGATAATAGACTATAAGTAAAATAATTACAAAAGCCGCAAACTTTAGTGATATAAATGACATTTTAATTATTCATCCTGCAGTCTTACTATAAGATCCCAAATGGCCTTTGCCGAATTAAAGTTTTCCGGAACCATGTGCTCCGCATTTATCTCGATATCAAACTCATCCATAAGCTCCCCCACAATGCTTACTATGTCAAAGGAATCAAATATTTTTTTATCTATAAGTCCGCTTTCCTTTTCATAATCAACCTCAGGGTGATAAGATTTTAATATTTTGATCAACTCGTCCATGTTTTTTTCCTTTCCTTTTTTCACTTTATTATAACAAACCCTTAAGAGCCAGCCTGTCCACCTTTCCACCGGGTGTAAGGGGCATCTTTTCAACTTTTTTCAGGGTGTTTGGAAGCATATATCTAACAAGTCTCTTTTTAAGGGACTCCATAACCTTCTCATCATCCCACTCTTTGGATTCATAAAAAAGAACTATTTTTTGTTTTTCCTTATCAAACTGACAGCATACAGCCCCGATCCCCGGAAGAGAAGCAGCTGCTGTCTCTATCTCCCCCAGCTCTATCCTGTGTCCCATATGCTTTATCTGAAAGTCCTTCCTTGATACAAAAAGAAGCTCCTTATTTTCGTTATATTTCCCAAGATCTCCTGTTCTGTATATTCTCTCAGGATAGTAGGGATTCAAAGGATTCTGAACAAAAACCTCCTCTGTCTTTTCTCCCGCATTATAATATCCCAAAGCAAGACAGCTTCCCTTGACGCATATTTCTCCAACTATATCTGACCTTCTTATAAGCTTGTCATCCTCATCAAGCAAAAGTATCTCAGTGTTCCTAAAGGCTTTTCCGATAGGAATGACCTCATCCTCCAAGTACTCTCTGTCTATATAATGGTAGGTGCATACTCCTGTTATCTCTGTAGGGCCGTAGATCTGAATAAAGGTGGCCTCGGGATAATTTGAATGCCAGTAATTATAACACTTAACAGGCATGGACTCCGCTCCGAAGATCACCTTTCTTAAAGCTTTGGGCTTTAAGGTCTTAAAGCCTTTAAAGGTGGATATCATTTTCATAGCCGAGGGTACCCAGCGTATGGTACTTATATTGTAGCTTTCAAGAAAGTCAAGGAGCTTTAGGGGAAGAGAAAAATAATCCTTTGGAACTATACCCATAGTTGCCCCCGCCTTAAGGGTACAATAAATATCTATAAGGGAGGCATCAAAATAAAAAGGTGCCTGATTTGCTATTATTTCATCATCACTTATCTTTATCTCATTACAGAACTGCTCCACATAATCTATTAAAGATCTGTGGCTTACCACAACCCCCTTGGGAACTCCTGTGGAGCCTGAGGTATAAAGGACATAAACCGGATCCGTATCAATAGCGCTGTTTTTTCTCTCTTCGATCAGGTCCCTGTCTGCCTCTGTTTCTATCATTTCCTCATATACGTATACATTTTTACAGAAGCTTCTTGCCTTGTCAAAATGAGCAATATCGGTTATTACCGCCTGGGGCTTTAAGTTTTCAACTATAAGTCCGATTCTGTAATCCGGCATATCCGTATCCAGGGGAACATAAAAATTCCTGCTTAGGACCACTCCCCAAAAGGTGCAAAGAACCCTGGGAGCCTTTTCCAGATATATAAGTATTGGTCTGCATACCGTGTCCGACTTCTTTATAAGCTTAGTGGCTATGGCCTCAACCTCCGAAAGTATCTGGGAATAGCTGTAGCTGCTTGTCTCATCAAAATATGCCTCCTTATCAGGAAAGCTTTCTGCCGATTCATAAAGATATTCTATTATATTTGTTTTCAACTTTCACCTCTTCAGATCATTATCCAACCCTTTAAGGTCTTCTCTTCATTATCCCTGTCCTTAAGATAGGCTTTGGGATACAGGGTTAAATGATCTTCATTTTTATTTAACAGAGAACCCCACTGACTGAAGGTGGAGTTTGCGATTATATTATGCTTGCAAAGGCTCATAAGCTGCATATCCCTGTAGCTGTTTTCTCCGCTGTTTACTGTCACCACAGTAGAGTTATCAAGCCAGGAAAATTCCCTTTTAACAAATTCAGGGTCGTCTGAAAATATATAAAAAGAAAGCTTATCGGAAGGAATACCGCTTCTTTTTACTATTTCATCCACTGCCCTCATATAGTAATCCTTAGAAAGGGTCTTAAAAGAATCCTTATACTCCTTAAGGTAGTCGCCCCTTCTTACATGGATGCTTACAGAGTTTTCCTCTTCTATGCGATCTGCCAGATACCTGTTCTCTCCCTTTAGCAAAGGGAAGACAAAAGCCTTCCTTACCTCTTCAAGCACAGGTTTAAAATATCTTTCTTCGATCCAAAAACCGATAAAATAATGATCCTTTTCTCTCTTAAGGCTGTTAACATATTCATAAAGCTCATTATAGATACTGCCGTCTTTATTCACAATATCAAAATTGCTGATATTTCCCGTAAGCTGATCTATGGTATTTGTAAGTCTTTTCTTAGCTGTAAATTCTCTTAATATCCTGTTTGGATATCTTCTGAACTTTTCAAAGGCTTTTGC
>JAILBX010000267.1 GCA_024680675.1 Lachnospiraceae bacterium
TGAAGCTAAAGAGCTGGTATGGTGATTCCATTTTTTATATGTAATATTCCACCAAAAGTAGTAAAATTATAAGTAATGAAACTATAAATAGAACGGAGAAGGTATTATGGGAAAAAAAATTGAGAGAATTATGAAAAAAGGCCTTGCTCTTATTCTGGCAGCAGGCCTTGCTTTGTCAAGTCCGACTGAACTTTTGGCAAAGGAAGTGCTTTTGGAAGAAAGCAGTTTGGCTGAAGAGTCGGGAGAAGAAATAAGCACCGAAAAGGAAGAGTCGGGAGAGGAAGAAAACTCTGCCGGGGAAGTAATAAAAGCATCCAAAGACAGGGCAAAAGGCTTAAGGTATACAGAACATGAGATTCAAAGATCTGAGCTTGCAGAGTTGGAAGAAGGCTTACAAAGCCTTGAAAGCAGTTATACCTCACCTTATATTACAAGTATAAAGGATCAGGGGAATTACGGGACCTGCTGGACCTTTGCTGTAGCTGCCTGTGCAGAAGCTTCCATGCTTAAAAAGGGACTTGTAACAAAGGGAGTGGATGACGATTTTTCAGAAAGACATTTAGGCTATTATACTTTTAATCTTAAGGATATTGACGACCCCTTAAAAACCACGGAGGGGGACTATCATGATGCTCATATATATAATGAGGAAGGAGAAGAATTGGATCCCACCGTTAATGGGGGAGATTATTTTGAAGCGGCATATTTTTTGTCTGCCCACAGGGGAATGGCAAGTGAGGTGGATTATCCTTATCCGGATAACAGCTCACTGCCTGCTTTGCCTCTGACTACGGAGGATATTTACGGTAATAATGTAGCAGAGCTTACTGATTTTTTAACCCTTTCTATTGATCAGGAGTCAGTTATAAAGCAGGCTGTAAAAGATTATGGAGCCGTAGCTTTATCCTATGGTGATTATGGTGAGTATTACTCATCAGATGAGAAATCTTATTATTGCTATAAAAATGTTAATCCAAATCACGCTGTGACAATAGTCGGATGGGATGACGACTATCCGGCGTCAAATTTTAAGAGAAAGCCGGAAAGCAACGGAGCCTGGAAAATAAAAAACAGCTGGGGAGAAGTCTTTGGCGATAATGGTTATTGTTGGATCTCTTATGAAGACAAGAGTATGTATAATGCCTTTGTATATAGCTTTGATGATCCGGATAAATACGATAATAACTACCTATATGCAGGAGGCTTGTTTAACGCTTATGAGGATAGGGGAAGCAGCTACTCAAATGTTTATGAAATACAGGGAGACAATGAAGTATTAGAAGCCTGTGGGATATTTGAGTATGATGCAGATGTGAACTATAGTCTTCAGATCTACAAGAATCCTGAAAAGATCAAAGATCCCGAGAGCGGAGAAGAGCTTTTGGAAGAGCCCCTTACCGGAAGCTTTTTATTTGGAGGTTATCACACAGTTACCCTTCCGGATCCCGTAAGACTGAGTAAAGGGGACAGTATAGCCATAGTCTTTACACTTTCTAAAGAGGACGGCTCTAACTGCAATATATGCTTCGATACAACTTATACTTATAGTGATAAACTTGCTAATTACAACTATGTGACAAAAGAATCAAAATATCAAAGCTTTTACAAAAACCGCCTGGGCTGGCATGATTACTATAGTTTAGGTGCAACCGCCAGGATCAATGCTCTGACAAAAAATGTCAAAGAAAGCATATCAGACGCCAATATAAGCTTTGTAAACGGAAGTGTTTACACATATACGGGCTCTGCAATAGAACCTGAGCTTAAGGTTACCATAGGAGATACTACTCTGATAAAAGATACTGATTATACAGTAGAGTATGAAAACAATACAGATGCAGGCTTTAAAAACCCTCTTCTGCCCTCCTCAACAGACTATCCAAAGGCCATAGTAAAAGGTAAAGGAGCATACGCTTCAGAAGAGACCAGAGAACTGAATTTTACAATAACGCCCCTTATTTTAACTGAAAGCAGTGAGGGTCTTACCATAACTCCGGATGAGGTTGACTATTCGCCTAAGGGTAATGAGCCTGAATTTACTCTTACCTATA
>JAILBX010000281.1 GCA_024680675.1 Lachnospiraceae bacterium
TGCCACAAATCCTGTTAATAATAAGGAAATTCCCATCTGGGTTTCCGATTATGTGCTTATGAGCTATGGTACCGGAGCCATAATGGCTGTTCCGGCTCATGATGAAAGAGACTGGGATTTTGCAAAAAAATTCGACCTTCCTATAATTGAGGTTGTTGCAGGAAGCGATCTTCCCGTAAGCGAAAAGGTCTATACGGAGGTTGAATCAGGAACCCTGGTCAATTCAGACTTCTTAAACGGCTTATCGGTTTCTGATGCCAAAAAGAAGATAACCGAATTTTTAACCCAAAAGGGTATAGGTCAGGCTAAGACCAACTTTAAGCTGAGAGACTGGGTATTTTCAAGACAGCGTTACTGGGGTGAGCCCATTCCCATTGTTCACTGTGACAAGTGCGGATATGTGCCTCTTCCTGAAGAGGAGCTTCCTTTACTCCTGCCTGAAGTTGAAAGCTATATGCCTACAGATACTGGTGAATCTCCTTTGGCTGCCATGACAGACTGGGTTAACTGCACATGTCCAAAATGTAAGGGACCTGCTAAAAGAGAAACCGATACCATGCCTCAATGGGCAGGCTCATCATGGTATTTCTTAAGATATACAGACCCTGAAAATGATAAGGAGCTTGCAAGTAAGGAGGCCTTGAAATACTGGCTTCCCGTCGACTGGTATAATGGAGGTATGGAGCATACGACCCTGCATTTGCTTTATTCAAGATTCTGGCACAGGTTCCTCTATGACGAGGGCGTTGTTCCCTGTCCCGAGCCCTATAAAAAGCGTACCAGTCATGGAATGATACTTGGATCAAACGGGGAAAAGATGTCCAAGTCCAGGGGCAATGTGGTAAATCCCGACGATATAGTGAATGAATACGGGGCAGATACCTTAAGAACCTATGAGATGTTCATCGGAGCTTTTGATCTTTCCGCTTCCTGGAGTGATGAAGGAGTTAACGGCTGCAGAAGGTTCCTTGAAAGAGTGTGGCGTCTTCAGGATATACTTACGGATGGGGAAGAATACAGTGAAGATCTTAAAACAAAGGTTCACCAGACCATTAAGAAGGTGGACGGGGATTATGAAAGCTTAAAATATAATACAGCCATAGCTGCCCTTATGAGTCTTTTAAATGATTTTGTAAAAAAGGGTTCTCTTAACAAGGCTGAATTCAGAACATATCTGACTCTTTTAAATCCTGTGGCTCCCCATATAAGCGAAGAGCTCTGGCAGAGAAGCGGCTTTGAGGGAACAATAGCAGAAAGCAGCTGGCCCTCATATGATCCCGAAGCAATAAAGGAATCAACTATCGAAATAGGAGTTCAGGTTAACGGAAAGCTCAAGGGAACAGTTACTCTGGATGCAGATGAGGAAAAGGACAGCGCCCTTAGAAAGGCAAAGGAAGTAGCTTCTGTAAAGTCCTTCCTGGAAGGAAAGAATATAGTAAAGGAAATATATATTCCCGGAAAGATAGTAAATATAGTAGCAAAGTAAAATGGCCGATAAAAATACCAATATAAGCAGAAAAAAAGTAATCGTTGAAAAAAATAAAAGACCTGTTTCCACTGTAAATAAAAGACAGGCAGTTAATACAAATTCCATGAATCCAAAGGGAGGCTCTGTAAACAACAGAGCCTCTTTAGGAAGAGAAGCTTTAAAAAATCCAAAGACCGAAGGGGAAGATAAGAATATTTCCACAGAAAAGGCTATAAAGACAGAAGAAGCTGATATAAGGTCTGATAAAGACAATTCCTCAGCACTAAAAAGAGAAAGGCTTCGTAAGATAATAACAATAATAAGCGGAGTTGTATGTATTTTAAGCTTTGCTTATTTTACCTATTACTGCCTGAAGGCAGACGGTACAAAGAAAGAGGCTGAAGCTCTGTCCGATCTAAAAAACAGTGATGTTTTGGCTTCAAATAATAAAAAAGCCACCGTTACCCTGGATCTCCTTGGTGATGCTCCCGATATCCTTGAGGAATACCGTACCATATATGCAAAAAACAAGCGTTTGGCCGGTTGGATAAGCATTGAGGGGACAGATGTGGATTATCCTGTTATGCAAACCACCAACAATGAATATTACCTGGATCATGATTTTGACCAGCATGAAGATAAAAACGGTTCTATTTTTATTGATTCAAACTGCAGCATCTGGCCAAGAAGCCAGAATCTTATCATCTACGGACATAATATGAAATCCGGAAGAATGTTCGGAGATCTGGATAAATATAAAAGTCAGAAGTTTTATGAGGCTCACAAAAGAATAAAATTTGATACCCTCTACGAAAAGGGAGAGTACGATATAATGTATGTTTTCCCCGAGACCGTCCATGAGGCTACAGAGGTTACTTTTAAGTACTACCAGTTTATAGATGCAAATTCTAAGGAAGAATATGATTCCAATATGCAGACCATGGCGGAAATGTCCCTCTATGATACAGGGGTGACTTCACAATACGGCGACAAGCTCATCACACTTTCAACCTGTGATTATGAAGAGGGAGCAGAGCGCTTTGTTGTAGTGGCTAAAAAGGTTAAATAAGGGAAAAAATCTTAACTTTTGAGCCTTTAATGCCGATACATTTATAGAAGCGGCTTATTATGCCTTCTATTTACCTTTTCCTAATTAACTTTTATAAAGTCAGACAAGGATTTTCAGGTAGAGGTATTTGATATAATGAGGTAAGGATATATGGCAAAAGAAAAGAAAAAGAGCAGGAAGAAAAGAATAAGATTAAAGAGAAGTGCCAGACGGACCATTGCAGCACTTTTAATGGTTACAGCCATAATCGTTGCTGCCATACCTGTTCAGAATGTAGAAGCCGAGGATGATGATACATCGTCGGCTGAAGTTACTTTTCCTACTATTGATGAGATCTGTGAAGGTTATCAGGGTAATTATGGAATAACAGATGAAAATTCTTTATCTGTCAGTGTGGAAAATGCATATAAATCCGACGGAACACTAAATCCGGAGGTAGGACGCTTTGCCTTTATAGTAAAAAACGGACAGGAGGAATTGACCTGGGGACCAAACGGTTCCAAGCTCTATCCTGTTGATTCAAGCGGCATGGTATCAGATCTGGCTCCTGTCTTCTTTATTTCCTCTAAATTAGTAAACGGTTTTACCGACCTTATAAAGTACTGCGGTGGTGGTACCAGCGGCTATCAGGCAAGTAGTATTGATCTGACAGCAAATGTATGTTATGTAAACTATACCAGCATTGACACAAGTACTACCAATCTGGCTCCAAGTCTTTATATTGAGCCAACAGGTTCAGAAGGTTTGGAAAGCCTTGAGGAGCAGGTAACAGCAATTCCCACACCTTCTTCAGATGACCAGATAAGCCCTTCATCCGGTGATCAGAACAGCAATGTAAACCCGGATAATACTGTCACAGACAGTCAGGACAATGGGACAGCTTTAAGCCCCAGCCCAAGTCCTACAGCTGATGCTTCTCTTACAGAGCCCATTAGTGAAGGAAGCGAGCAAAAGGGAGAAAACACAGATCCAGCCTCCCAAAACAGTCAGGTAACTGTGACTCCGGTCCCCGGAGCAAACAGTACAGATAATGAAACTCCCGATAATCAAACTACAGATACTCAAAATTCCAATACACAAAATGAAGAGGGCTCTGAAAAGGTCATTAATGTTACAGGTCTTAAAAAGAGCGACAGTTATAAGACTTCTTCCTATGATGTTGAGGTATATAATAAAGAAATGCCAATAAGCATGTCAGATGCAGCTTCTGTTGAGGAGAAGGTGTCAAGGCTTACTTATACCCCTCTGCTTTTAGACAGCAGTCCTGTTCCCTATATGGAGAGCATAGAAATGTCAAAAAGTGAGACAGAGGGAAGGCTTTTATATTACAGATTTCCTCAGCTTAAGGAGATCACTATAGATGGGGCTGCCTACTCTTTTGGCTATTATAACCTCTACCAGGTTATTGAACCCTATGATCAGGAAACTCAATCCTATAAAAAAATCGAAATAACTGATGAACAAGATTCCGATCTTTCAGTCATCGGAAGCTACTGTACCGATAAAGCTACCATAGGAAATATTTGCGATAAGGCTTTTAAGGATGCAAATAATGTTGGAACAATAAATATACCTGTTCATACGGTCTCCATCGGCAATGAGGCCTTCAGCGGATGTACAATGCTTAAGAGCTTTTCCATCGGACCCAATATGCAAAGTATCGGTGAAAAGGCCTTCCAGGGATGCAGTGAATTAAGCTCCTTTACCTTTGATGAATATTCTGCCCTTACAACCTTAGGGGATGGTATTTTTGCAAATTGTAAGGCTCTTGCGGATATTTCTCTGCCTACAAATATTAATACAATAGGCTCCGGCGCATTTTTCGGAAGCGGACTAACCGGCTCAATCCATGGTAACAGTGACACCGGGACCGGTATGTTTGCAAAGCATCCCAAGGCTAATTCCCTTAGCATAGGAAGCTATGCCTTTGCAAACTGTGACGGTATTGAAAAGGTTGAGCTTTATGATCACAGGATTGAATTCACCCCCTCCTCGGGTAATGTAGTTGGCTGCTTTAAGGGCTGTGATGCCCTGACAACAGTTGAGTTACCTTCAAGCTCTACAGGCGAAGTAAATAAAGAAACTTTTGCGGGCTGTGATAATCTCACTTCTGTCAGAGTAAATGATGGCAATGCCTTTGTAACAATGGGAGAGGATTCCTTTATCGGAGTAAAGGGGATATATGATTCACAAACCAGTCCTTACAGATACAAGGGTAATGATGAATGTGAACTGGTACTGTGGGGAGGACTTCCGGAGACCACCAGGGCCATATACAACTATTCTTTAAACCATGATCTTACCTACAAATACATAAAGGATGGCCAGACCTATTATGAAAGATGTCTTGGGGGCTATAAATATGAATTCAGAGTGGATGATGAAGCTGCCTTGACCGGTACTCTTATCGGGGTACAAAAAAAGCCCTCGGCAACTCAGGCGGATCTCAACTACCTGACTGTTCTTGATAAGATCGGTCCCTATACCCTTACTGCAGTTGCAGACGGAGCTTTAGATGCGGAAAATCTATCGGATGTAACGCCTCTTCATATAAAGGTAAAGAGCGGAATAGAATCTATAGGGAAAGGTGCTTTCCAGGGAAACAGGGTAAGTGATGTCTTTATAGAGGTAGGTGATAATGGCCTTACTATCGGGGATAATGCCTTTGAAGGCTGTCCTAACCTTGAATATGTTCACATCTATCCCGATAAGGTCGGCGGTAATGGCGAGGTAAGAATAGGAAATAAATGCTTTGCGGATTGTTCTTCCCTTCAGGTCATAAATCTTAAGGATGATAATCATAATAACCAGGATGGCGTAGGTATAACAAATGTGGTATCACTTGGAACAGATGCCTTCAAGACCGGAAGGACCGAAGCTGTGGATGAGGATGTGCTTGATGACTATATCACCCCTACCGATTATACCTTTGATGATGGAGTAAGAATAGGTACCAAGAGCTCATATCTTATAATAATAGGAGATATGAGAGAAGGATATGCTCCCTATGATTATTCTATTTTACCCACAAGCCTGGTTTCCGGAAGCACAGGTACCGATCATTATACCCTGTATTGTTCCGGCAACCCTGAAAATCTATCCTGCAGATACTCTATGGCAACAGGAAAGGTTGAGCTTCTTACCTATCCCACTATAGAGACTATTATCAACAGAAATATAAGCTATTCCGACAATGGAAGCGGGACAAAGACTCCTCCTGCCTTCCCTGCAAATTTCGGAGAGGATTCCAGTACGGAATATGAGGATCAGATCTACTTGAAGGATCTTATCCAAAAGCAGATAAATGATATTTATTCCACTCAGGGGCTTGAAAACCAGATCATAAGCGCCGGCAAATACGTTAATGTACCTGAGGGAATAAACTCCGTAACTCATGCTTTAAATATAAGGACAATGAACGAGGCTGTGCCTGATGACAGCCTTAAGAATGTTAACTGTGCTGAAAACGATAGCGGCAGCCATAAGGCCGGTGACGGTCATGGATTAAACAGTCTTACTCTCTATTCAGTAACTGAAATTGCCGAAAAGGGCCTTGCAAATGACTTTGATCTTTCCACTGTCAGCCTTGTGGCAGATATAACTGACCTGGGAGCTCAGGCCTTCTATAAGGACTTAAAGCTAAACAAACTGGATTTTACCGGTGAGGGAGATCCATCCACCAATGCCACTACAGGTAATCCATATTACTGGTGTGACAATGGTATTATTTACAGTTATGACGGAAGCAATGTGACCCTTGAACAGGTTCTTCCGGGCAGGGGCTATTCCGATGGGATTGATGATCCCGAAATAAGCTCAGAGGAGATATTGACATCTATCGAAAGTAAAATAAGCGGCCAAAGCCTTGATAAGATTGAAACAGGAGCCTTTGAGCAATGTAATTATGTTGAAAGTGTGGATCTGACAGGATGCACCAATTTATCAACCATCCCTACAAGGTGCTTTTATTCCTGTGATAAGCTTGAAGAGGTAGACCTTCCTTCAGGTATTAACCTTATTCAGGATCTGGCCTTTGCAAAGCCGGATTCTCAGGGAGTAGAAGGCAATAAGAGAAGTGAAGAAGAGCTTAGGGAGATGAGACGACTGGATCTTGTCTTTAATTCTGAGCCTGTAATAGAGGATCAGGTTTTCTTCAATAATTCTGCTGAGCTTAACGGCTTTACCTATGAAAATAAAAAGGGTGATGTGGAGCTTTATGTTGAGGATCACCAGCCTATATTAAAATATAATGATAACCTTAAATTCTCCGGTAAATCAGCTACTCATGAGGTTAACTTCTATCTGGATGCCGAGCTTACGGATCTCTATGAGACCCAGAGTGTGGATGATGGTAAACAGGCTTCAAAGCCCTCTACTGATCCCACAAAATCAGGTTATATTTTCAGTGGCTGGTCACCTAATCCGGAAAGCGTATATATTTATACGGACAGGGACTTTGTGGCTATGTGGATCCCGGATACGCCTACGCCTACGGTTACCCCTACGGGCACGCCTACCTCCAAGCCTACTTCAACCCCAACTTCAAGCCCTACAGCGACACCTACAGGAAGCAGTTCAAATAAGAGCAGCAGTCAGAATTCCTCATCAAACAGAAGCTCCAGTGTGAATGGATCCAGTATGATAAATTCTTCGACTACTCCCGTAGTTGTAAGCGGAATTGCCCAGGGCTATACCCCGGCGGTTACAGGGGCTTCTCCAAATACAGGTACCGGAACAACAGGCGGCGGAACAGTAAATAAGGGAAACGGCAGCACCAATGTTATATCCACAACCCCCGGTATAAGCGATACAGGTAAGATGTCGGCTACTGTTAAAGGATCTTCGGATAACTACATATTGAAGATAACCCATTCGGATGAGGCGGATCAGCTGGCGGCTCAGGCCCTGACTGCCAAATACGGCTCCCTTGAACATATAAGATACCTTCCTATGGACATAAGCCTTTATGACGGAACAGGAACCAACAAAATAAGTCCCATACCCGAAGGGGTGAATGTTAATGTATCTACCCCTATTCCCGATGATCTCGCTATTTATGGAGGTAATGCCAAGGTCGCAAGCACCATTGGAGGAAAGCTTGAAGATATCACCCCGAGATTTTCCGTGGTAACCGGAACTCCTATGATGACCTTTACGGCCACCCACTTATCGCCCTATGTAATTTATGTTGATACCGCTAATCTGGCTGACGTGGGGATCATGGATAATACCCCAAAAACAGGAGATATGATCCATCCTAAATGGTTCCTGGTGATCGGGCTTTGTGCAGCAAGCATCTTTCTTTTCCTTAAGAGAGATAAAAATGCAGTAAAAGCTGCAAGCTAAGCGGAGAGTGACCTATGAAAAAAACAGTCAGAAAAGTCATTGGTATATTGCTTTGTGTCACTGCGGTTTTACTGATCTTTTTACCCTCATCCGACTCTTTTGCAACAACAATAAAGGGTGATTATGAGTTAGACGGATATACTATCGTCAGATATACGGGAGATGCTCAAGTATTAACCATACCTAGTAATGTGACGGATATCGGAAAGGACGCCTTTTCCGAGTGTAAGACCTTAACCACCGTTAATATACCTGATTCTATCAGAACAATTGGATATAATGCTTTTGAAAATTGTACAAACCTTACCCAGGTTAACATAGGCAACGGAGTCAGAAAAATAGGCTCCGCTGCCTTTGCGGGATGTAAGAATCTAAAAAATATTACAATACCGGATAAAACCGACAGTCTGGGGTCAGGAGTTTTTGCCTCCTGCAGCTCCCTTTCCAATGTAAATTTTGGCTCCGGCAACTCTTCATATGTCTGTAATGACGGAGTTATATATTCAAAGGACGGAAAAAAGCTTATTGAATTCCTTCCCGGAAAGACCACAACAAGCTTTTCTATACCCACAAATGTGGAGGAGATAGGGGAGTTTGGTTTTTTTGGTGCAAATAATCTTACTGAGGTCATATTATCCTCCAATATTAAAAAGATCCCTGAATATGCATTTTCAAACTGCTCAGCTCTTACTGATGTACAGCTGCCCTATGGAGTAGAGTCTCTACTGGCCTTTTGCTTTTCGGACTGCAAGAGCTTAAGAAGGATCACAATCCCGGATTCAGTAAGCTATATTGATGTTAATGCTTTTGCAAACAGCGGAAATGCCGCTCTTGACTTTGACAATGAGAATGTTAAGCCTGAAGCTGAGGGCTCCGTTTCCGATAACAAGCTTCCTCCCGGTGATAAGGGCTCTGTATCGGGAAATGCCTTAAATAAAGATTCTGCGGGAAATCTCACCTATACAGGAGATACAGAGCTATATAAGGGTTCTGTGCTTGGTATGACCACATCGGGAGTGCCTGCTCCCGGAGAAACCTATGGTTCAACCAAGCTTGTGGGAGGCTACGCCTTTATAGGCTTGCCAACCTATGCCTCCGGAGGCAGAAGCATATCGCTGCCTGATGAAGAAGCAGAGGATGACGTATCCGGAAGCAATCAGGACATTGAAGCAAGTCAGAAAACTTTAAATGGCCTTACTGTTTCAGGAAGAGTTTTAGCAGCCTCTGACGGAAGTAATGAAAAGGTAAATATTCCCGATACTGTCGATACCATTGGTAACAGAGCCTTTTACAGGGACAAAAGCTTAAAGGAGGTAAATATTCCTTCATCGGTAAATAATATTGGAGATTTTGCTTTTTCAAGGACAGATATTACCGATATAGTCATTCCCGAATCTGTTTCGGATATAGGATATGCAGCCTTTTATAACTGTAATTCCTTAGCTAACGTCTCTATCCCTTCATCAGTTTCAAATATAGAGCTGGGAGCCTTTGACGGTACAAGCTGGCTGCATAACTGGAAAAAAGATCCTGAGGGTGAATATCTTGTAGTGGGAGATGGCATACTTCTTGCTTACAAGGGCAGCGGATCCTCCACCATAACGATCCCTGACGGAGTTAAGACAATTGGACCCCAGTGCTTCAAGGATAATACGGTAATATCAACAGTAAACCTGCCCCAATCCCTTAAAAAGATAGGAGAAGAGGCCTTTTTGGGATGCAGGAATATCACAGACATCAAATTACCTGATTCTCTTTCTGTAATTGAAGACAGAGCATTTATGAGCACAGGCTTGAATGAGGTTGTTATTCCTATATCTGTAAATTCCATAGGTATAGGGGCTTTTGATAATACGGAAACAAATCCTCTTAATACAGTTGTCTTTTTGGGCAATAAACTTCCCTCTGTGACCCATAAATCAACAGCGGAAAGATTATCGGCAGAGTCTATAAGAACACTTCCCTTTAACGGGGTTAAAAATGCCCTTGTTTCAAACAATGTTGATCTAAGCTCATCCTCAATACTCAGCTCTGACCAATACGGCTTTAGAGGACAGGTATTTAAGATAATGGATGCAAGTGTGGATCCGGGACTTGTTACCCTTGAGAGATCACTTACAGAGCCTGATTCCAAGGGAAATGTAGTCATCAACACCTCCCTTACTGCAGGAGGCAGGAACTACATCTTAAGCGGTATCAAGGATAATGCCTTTGCTCCCTATTCAAATGTTACCGATTGGAGCAGGTACAGCCTTGCCAAAATCTCCGTAAACGGCACTGAAAGCGAGGATCTGACATCACTTATATCAAAGGTTCCCGTTACCGCCAGTAACAGCTCCCTTCCAAACGGACTTGTCGTTAAGATTTCCGGGGCTGATCTGACCAATGCCGATAAGGCTATTGTTAATATCTCTAACCTTAATTCATCTTATGTATTAAACATTATTGAAGACGAGGTTCAGAGCAGTGTTCTTAAGGAGGCTATAGCCTCTCAGGGAATAAAGGCTGATGATCTTAATCTCATTCCCCTGTCCATAAGCATGGAGGAAAAGCTGACTCATATTCCCATAAAAAAGCTGGCTACCCAAAAGCTGGAGCTTTCCATACCTCTTCCAGATAAGTTTATGGGAAGCATGGATGTAAGGATGTGTACTCTGACGGATAACGGTCTCTTTGAGACCGTGCCCTCTGAAATTATAGATGTTGAGGGGATCAAGTATCTCAGATTTGTAGTAAGCCACCTTTCCCCCTTTGCTATTTATAAATATGCCAAGGGTGAATTTTCAAATTCGGTTAACCTTCCAAAGGATGGTGAATCT
>JAILBX010000283.1 GCA_024680675.1 Lachnospiraceae bacterium
ACAAACTCCTTTATCGTATAGCTTCCCGTGTAATTTGAAAGCTTTGTAGCCTTTATCAGAAGATCTCCCTTTCCGCTCTTTATATTGTTTTTAAGGGTAAACTCAAGGCCTGCTGCCCTTCCTTCATAATTATACAGAGTATCTGTTGTTATTTTATTTCCCCTTTTAGTCTGAATGAGAAGCTTTCCCTTTCCAAACCTTGTTCCGCTCACATTGAGCTTTAAATCTGCATCCTCAGACTTTATGCTAAGCTCGCCATTCTCAATGGCATCTGCAAGGCTCTTCTTATTCCTTACAAGCTTCATTGTGGCAGAAGATCCTCCGTAAATACCCTGACCTTTAACATTCAGGCTATAGCTTCCGGCCTCTTTATTGTCCATCAGTATCGAAGCATCCTTATCATAGCTTATCAAAGCCTCTGAACCATCAATAAGCCCGTCATAGATCGGAGTAAGCTCTAAAGAAGTCCCATTATAGTCAAGCTTTGATGAAGAAGCATATTTCTTACCCCTTTTATCAATAAATTCAAGCTTCTTACTGTCTAATTTAAGACCTCCTACCTTCACGGATTTCTTAACAGAACCGTAAACTGTCTTAAGGGCTGAATTATCTGAGAGCTTATAGCCATTTATATCCACAAGGATCTCATAACTTCCTGCAGTATCCAAAATCCCATCCTCTACCCTTTTGCCGTCGGGATCAAGCACCGTAAGTGAAGCCTTATTGTAATTTTCATTGCCTTCATCGCTTATATCTGTATCTATCTTCTCTTTATTTTTTCCTGATTTACAGTAAACTTCTATCAAAAGCTCCTCTAAGGAAATGCTCTGCTTTGAGGCGGAAAGACTAAGATCACTCTTACAGCTGATACTTAAAGCATCGCTTCCTATATAATATGAACTGTCACTCAGAGTAACCTTAAGGGCATTTGCAGCCTTACTTATATCCTCTCCTTCTTCAAATCCCACCCCTTCATAATTACCGACTCCTTCAGGAAGAATATATATATACTGGATATCCTTAGTAAGGGTAATGGTATTATTATAGGCAGCTTCCTTAAGCTCTTCGGTCTTTCCTTCTATAGGATCATAGCTGTAGTACTTTAGATAACAGTCGATTCCTTTACTTCCCTTAACTCCTGTTTTCAGAGTCTTTATTTCTGAATTTTCGGAAAGCCAGGTTATTTTTGAGGGCTTAAGCTTAACATTCTGACCCCTTTTTACATTGTATACAGAATTTATACCTTCAAAAGCAAGTTCACTCTCCTTAAGCTCCACAGGCTTTATCTCAAAATACCTCTTTACATTAAGTCCTGCAAACTCTCCCTTTCCTTTAATAAGAAGATAAGGCTTTAAGCTCTTAGCTTCATTATTGATGGATGCGTTAACATTGTTATAATATGAAACCGTATAATCATTTCCCTCAGAAAGTAAGTAGTCTCCTCTCTTTACTGTTAAAGAAAGATCATAACTGAATCCCTTCTTCTTATCACCTGTGGTCTTAAGGACATGCCTGTTCCCATCAAAGCATACAAGCCCCGGGCTTATATTACTTACATAAACCCCCGTAGTATCCTCATCCCTGCTGGGATCCTTTGAAGTGTCAATGACCTCATAACAGAAGCCAATACTTCCCTTATAGGCACCCTTTCCCTTTATTGTTACATATTTAATACCCTCTGAGCTTATATCACTTCCATTGTAGCTAAGGTCATAATCCCTGTCACGGATCAATACGGTCTCTGTTTTATGATCCTCTGACAGGGTCTCATAATCCCCCAGATCATCACTGAATTTATATGTCAGCTTAAGAGGGGAGGAACTATCTCTAAAGTCAGGAGCTTCATCCTTTTTATAGCTTGTCTCTATTCCCGAAAGAGTTATATCACTGTCACTTATGGACTTTGAATTAATGATAAAGGAAGCAGTCTTCTCGTTATTTGAGGCATTATTTTTGTCATAATAGACGCTGCTTTCCATAAGAGTGACCTTGACCTTACCTTCTCCCACCTCTGTATTATCAAAATATGAAAGGGAATAATCCACTCCCTTTCTGAGAAGGTGGTCAAAGACCTTTACTGTAACCAAAGGTCTTATTTCCTCACCCCTGTAGTCAAATTCAGACTTTTTTAAAGTTATGCTGCCGTCGGCTGCAAAGGTATTATCCGAATAGACAGTTACATTGATAAGATCGCTGTACACTGTCCTGCTCCCGTCTGCTTCATATGACAGGGAAGCCCTTATTGTGCTTCTTCCGGGATTTTTAACCCTGGCTATTCCCTCTTCGCTTATGGCTATAACACTTGGGTCAGAGCTTTCAAAGCTAAGCTCTCCTAAGGAGCTGATGGCATTTCCTTTAACAATGACCTTATTCAGCTCTTCATCATAATAAATAAAGCTTAGATGATCCTTATAATCAAGCTCCGCATCATTCTCCCACCTGATATTTAAGGGAGCATCCTCAGTAAACTCAAAGCTAAACACCGGATCTCTGTCATTTGTGTAAACCATCATCTGGAGCTCATGCTCCTCATCCTGAGTAATATAACCGGAGGAATCGATTGTATACATAGGATTGTCGATCGTGCTGTGGGACATCTGGGATGCCACATAATAGCTTTTACCACTCTCATCCTTAACAGTCATCTTCCTGTAGCCCTTATCTGACATGGTCTCATCTGTTTCCTTTATTCCGATGGACCTTGCTGAAGCAGGCGTATCGTCTGACAGGCTGCTTTCAAGCTTTATGAAGAAGCTGTCTCCCTTGTTTACTGTAACAGGAGAATCAAAATATATCGTATTATAGCCTGCCTTATCAAATACTGCATTCTGGCTTGCTATAAGATCCTCCTCCTTAAGATATCCATTCCTTATATTTTTTTTACCATTCTTATAAATGCTTACCCTGAAGGCGCTTCCCATGCTCAGGCTTGAAATGTTAACACCTGTTATTTCATCAGCTCCGGCTGATGATTTAGCTGTATACAAGGCTCCTGCCATAAGATCTTCCTTGAGGGTAAAGGTAGTCTCAAGAGTCAGGGGTGATATTCCGCTATAGCATTTATAGCTGTTATCATGCCAGCTGTATTCATTGCTCAGTGAAGTCTCCTCATCCCCCTTAAGGGAAGTATCCATATTTGCCACAACCTTTGTTGTCATATCATAATAGGAAAGGTAGGCATAGCCGGAAAGTCCCGAATCGCTTCCCCAGCTGTTCTTAATAATAAATGCACCATCACCCTCCGGACAGACAGGCTCGGCTCCATCCTTTAAAACCCTCACATTGTTTACTGTTTTTTCATCAACAGTAATATTTTCAAGGGTATAGGAATCAGAGGAATATGATTTAAAAGAGTCTTTTTTTATACTGTCATCCCAGCCGACAAGCTCTACAAAATGGTTGAGGCTTCCCTTATTGGGCGCATAAAAGCAGGCGTCATTAGCTGATAATATGACCTTTCCCTCCAGGCCGTATGGATCCCCCTCTATTGGGGTTAAGGTTTTTTCAGCCCTATAGCCAAGAAGCAGGCCTCCGTTTTCAAGGAGCAGCTTTTTAATCCGCTCTATATCCTTATCAGCCTTTATAAAAGAAATATAGTTAAAATTGTTGATCTGATACTTTTGCTCACCCTCTTCATAGTAGCTGGTCAGGTCTGAAGGAGGCTCTTCTCCCTCCGATTTAGTATAAAATACCAAAGGGTCATTTTCTATTTTTTCGGAAAAGCCGCCTCTTATGAAATCCGCTTTATCCTCCTCTGCCTTTGATAATTCAGTGATCTTTTTATCCGATAAAAGTCCCTCACCGATATGATGAACCGACTCTCCGCTGTTTAGGTAAACATTATCAATATTTAATTCATCGCCCTTTTCCCTGTAATACTCATTCAAAGAGGGAAGAGAATCGGTGTAACTCTCTCCCTTTGAGCTTAAATCTTCATAACTTATGTAATTATTTCTTTGAGCATCCGTAAGGTTATTGCCCCTTGCTTTATGGCTTGTATTATAGGCAAAGCTTTTTACCGACAGATCAGGAACAGTCTCCCCGGCAGCCTTATAGGTGTCTCCACCTGTCCCTATGCTTGAATGCTCCTTCCATAAGGTGCTCTCAAAAGCTGCCATTGCTGCATAAGCCCAGCAGAGATTGCTCTTCTTTTGATCCTTTATGGGGGTAACATACTTTATTTCATCTAAATTGATAAGGGCTCCCTGCTCATCTGTTTCAAGGGCGTTATACTTTTCAGGCAGATCGACACTGTCTGTCAAAGCCAGGCTGTCCTCATATAAAGGATTCCCCTCTATAAGCTCCCTGTTATCGGGAATCTCACCTATAGGATAAGCAGAATTTCTCTCCTGCCCTTCCTCATCCACACTAAGTGAAGAAAGATCAATATGTGCTTCTTCACTTACCGATAGCTGCTCTTTATCCGACTCCTCTGCTCCTGCTACTATAGCCGCCATTACCCCTGAAGGCTCAATTGTAAGGGACAGGCACAGTAAACAGGCTACAAGACTTTTAAATGAATTTTTTTTCATAATATCATCCCGGCATGCTCCGGCTCCTCTTTATTCCATAATTACAGTTATTAAATCGGCATTTTTACAGGCATACTTAGTAAAATTATACAACACTTTTCGCTTTTGGTAAATCAGTCCCTTTCTCTCCCCGGGCGGATCCTTTTGGCCGGGCTTTTCCAAACAGAAGAAATAAAAAATATCCAAATTCTTTTACAATAACAAACAATATATGAAGGATCTATGTTATTATGTATTATGATTCGTGATGAAAGCTCATCACTTCGATCCTCAAATGACACACTGACCCTTTTTATTTGATAACAGGTGAAAAATATGACTTTACAGCTGATAAAAAAAGAAACCACCACTGCAACCTTAAAGGCGATGGCTCTGATCACAATGACCCTTGATCATATCCCGGCTGTTATTCTTGAACCCCTTATCTACCACAGATCTAATGTACTTTCTCCGGGCGTGATAAATGTTATCAGTGTCTTTGAGATCATCTTTCGTTTTTTTGGCCGAATAGCCTTTCCTCTCTTCCTCTTTATGATGGTGGAAGGCTTCTTCTTTACCCATGACCGTAAAAAGTACTGCTTCAGACTTTTTCTCTTTGCCCTCATAAGTGAGCCTGTCCTGGATCTTGCCGTTTCCTATACAGATTTCGGTATAAATGGTTTACACATATGGAATCCGAAAATTCAAAATATCTATTTTACCCTGCTTATAGGTTTTCTGTCTATCTGGTGCCTTCATGTATTACTGGATAAATTTCAGGAAAAGGGCATATCTCCCTTAGACATAAGAGAAAAGGACAAGCGTATTCAGTCCTTAAAACCTGTCCTTGCCATAATAGCCGTCTCCGCCACAGCCTCTCTTGCAGCCTTCTTCATAAAATGTGATTATGGCTTTCGGGGTGTACTTCCGCTTATAATGGGTTATCTCTTCCATAGATACAAGGCAACAGCTAAGCAGGTATTCTTAGCTATCCTTATCACAATATGCATATTTAACTTTTTGGAGCTTGTGGGATTCCTGGCTCTTCCCTTCATTCAGACCTACAAGGGTAATCCCGGACGAAAACTCAACAAGTGGTTCTTCTACGCTTATTATCCGGCACATCTTGCCCTGCTCTGCCTGATACGACTGCTTTTATCCTTGATAATATAAGAGTATTATCACAAGCGTATTTATGAAGGGGCTTTCCTAACAAAAAAGGGACCTTACACTAAACAATCAGTGTAAGGTCCCTTTGTGATGTATGCTGAGTTATTTTACTGTTACATTTACCATTATGGTCTTTCCGTTTATTGCTGCTTTAAGAATGGTCTTACCTGCCTCTCTGGGATATACTATCCCTGCTTCGTCTACAAAAGCCACCGCCTTTTTATTGCTGTTAAAGAGAAGCTCCTGATGAATACTGTCATTTACGACAAGCTTATAAGGTTTGTTATCCGAAAGATCAAGAGTCAGTGCATATACCGGTTTGGAAGGATTTGCCTTTGTCAGACTCTCATCTGTCACGAGACCCGGCTCTTCTACGTATACTGTGGTATAGAAGTTTACATCTTTATAGCTGCAGGTAATGACTGCACTTCCGACTGAAACTGCCTTTATCTTTCCATCCTTTACGGTAACTGCATCAGATGAAGACTTCCATTTTGCTTCTTTATTATTGACATTATTGATCTTAAGCTGCTTTGACTTTCCTACACCTAAATGGATAGTTTTCTCTGAAGGAAGAGACTTTACTGTTATGGTGATATTCCTTGTCACCCCTGTTACAGAGTCTTTACCGGTAAGTGTAGTAGTTCCAATGCCCACAGCCGTGACCTTACCCTTGTCCGTAACCGAAATGATACTCTTATCATATTCCCAGTTATTAACCCCTACCTTATTTGGATCAAAGCCAAGCTGGCTGCTCTTTTTAAGAGTAATAAAGCTGAAGGGAGTCATACAAATCGATATATCCAGCTTTTCATTTAAGTCAGCATTAGAATATTTATAAGTGTCATTTACTGTGATCTTTGATACATAGCCTACCCCATTGATATAGGCTGTGATATTGGCTTTCCCCTTGGCATTGGCATATACCCTGCCGTTACACACAGCTGCAACATCAGGCTTTGAGGATACCCAGGTTATGGGAAGGCTGCTGTTTATCTCTTCGCCACTCTTATCTGCAATAGTCAGTTCAAGGCTTTCACCTACTGTCATAGCAGCCTTTTTTTCCGAGAGTTCAGGCTCATAGATGATAACATCATAGGCTGCCTTGTCGGAAAGATTTTCGATCCTTACCGTCTTGTCGCTAAGCCCTGTTGTTGCTGCCCTTGGACTTGCCTTTCCGGTTTTTTTATCTATCCTTAAATATCTCGAATCCGAAGAAACCCACTGTCCCGTCTTATCCGCGCCAAAGGTAAAACTCTGTCCCTTTACCAGATATACATTGCTTCCGCTGATATCGATATCGCTGTCCATTCCGGACCGGCTGTAGTCAGATGTAACATAACAAGGTACAAGGACTATATCCTCAGTTACCGGCGTATACATGTTAAAAGGACTTTTGCCGCTCTTGTACCAGCCTTTAAATACCGATCCGCTTTCTACTTTCACTAATTGATCCGGTTCATAGGGCAGATCGTGATCTGCCAGGCAGTCTCCCTCCTTAAGGGTAATATAGCCAGGGCTGATATTTAAGTCATAATCGGCAAATTTGACATAATGTCTTCTTTCTATATCTTCTCCCTCTTCCCCTTCTTCATCTGCTTCTTTAGAATACACAGCCCTGAAGGGGGTAACATATGCTCCTCTTGATTCAGAATATTCAAAACTGTCTACATAGAGAGCATGAGGGTTGGCCTTATATTTCTTCAGGGTCAGATTGCTTTCGACCTCAGATAAAGCCGGCATATCGAAACACTTGAAGTTAAGCGTATCCGATTCTGTTGAGGCAGAAAGGTCTATGCAGTCGCTCCTGTGGGCTTCTACAAGATCGCTGTCAGAGACAGAGGTCTTTGCTGCCTTAAAAGCAGCTTTTTTATTATTTTTGCTATTTGAAACAGTAAGAGTTATATCATCAGACCCGTCTGTCATTATGGCAGGGCTTGCCAGGAAGCTATTGCTGAGTCTACTCTTTTCTACTGACTGCTTACCAAACAGATCATCCGCCAGGGAATATATACCCGGCTCTTCATCTTTTGATGAAGGAATGGCATTTACGTATATCTCAGGATAGTTACAGCTTCCATATACAGCCACGGAATTAACCACACAGCTGTCTCCTGTATTGGCTCCCACACTGCCCAGATCAATGCATCTTGAATTGTCTACATCCAGATATGCAAGGTTCATTCCCGATGAGCTTACATTAAAGCCACCCAGTATGCCGCCTCCGGCAGTAGTAGTTACGCCCACAAAGCTGTCAATATAGCTTTTGTCAGTTATCTTAAAGAGGCTGCTTTCTATATCAAGACTGTCGGGATCTATCGTACATACGTCTGCATAGTCACTATCTCTTATAAGTGCACAGAGCTCTCCCCGGGCCACAGTCAGTTCCTTCAGATATGAATTCGAGATATTGTAACTATAGTCGCTTTTACCGCTTTCAGTGCAGACAAGCAGGGTTTTAACGTATCCTGAAACGCTTATCGGGAGCGCCGCATAGAATTTCCCCTTATAGGATATTCCCGTAGCCTCCAGTGTTAAGTCAGAAGCCGTAAGAGCCGCATCTTCATCAGACATGATAGTCTTGTATCCCTCCCAGCTGTCAGATGAAACATCATAACGGTTTATATACATGTTTACATTGCCGTTTTCAGATCCTTTACTTACCGCATCACTATATACAGC
>JAILBX010000284.1 GCA_024680675.1 Lachnospiraceae bacterium
CTTTAATTTTAAAAGCGGCGGAGCAAGCACGGAGAAGCTTAGGAAGAGAAAAGATGAGACAGGGGTTATGGCCAGAGCCGTATCCAAAATGAGGTCTAACATGAGGGAGATCATCAGAAATATAGATGATGCCAGTGATAAGATCGATGGAAATGTTCTTCAGCTTCAGGATGTTACCAATACCGTTAACAGTATGTGTACCGATAATTCGGCAACTACTGAGGAGCTTGCGGCAGGTATGGAGGAAACAGCTGCAACGGCTGAGAGCATATATGCAAATATAGGTTATATGAGAACCGGGGCCAAGGACATAATACAGTTATCCGAGGATGGCGGAAAGCTGTCTGATGAGGTTATGGAAAGAGCTGCAAATCTTAAGACTAAGACCATGGAAGCGTCAAGAAAGACTCAGGACACCTATAATTCGGTTAAGGTGAGATCTGCCAATGCCATAGAGGGATCTAAGGCTGTTAACAGGATAAATGAGCTTACTGATGATATTATGGCTATTTCTTCACAAACAGGTCTTCTGGCTCTTAATGCATCCATAGAAGCAGCAAGAGCCGGAGAGGCAGGAAGAGGCTTTGCCGTAGTTGCTACGGAAATAGGAAATCTGGCTGACCAGACTTCAAAGACTGCCTCTGACATCAACGAGATAGTAACAGAGGTTAACACTGCTGTGGCAAATATGACCTCCTGTCTTGAAGAGACCAGCAGCTTCCTTGAGGATACGGTTCTTGTGGACTATGAAGGCTTTGCGGAGGTTTCCGAGCAGTATAACAGTGACGCTGCCCAGTTCAAGGATAGTATGGGAGATATCCATGATTCCATAAATGCTTTGACGGAGTCCATTTCAAAGATATCGGATGCTCTGTCAGGAATAAATTCAACAGTTGGAGAATCAACATTGGGAGTAACGGATATAGCGGGTAAGACAACGGATATGGTTACTAAGACCAGTGAGACCAACGGATTGGTTGAAGAGAGCCGTTATTGCGTTGAACAGCTTAAAAATATCGTGGGAGAATTCTCTGTTGATTAATATGGAGAGCCTTGAAGAGAAAGGCTGTTAAATTACAAAAAGGGCTGTAAGAGATATCTTCAGCCCCTTTGTATTAATTAAAGAGTAAAGAGGTATTGTTATGATTTATACATTGACTTTTAGCCCGTCCATTGACTATTATGTTTATCTTGATACGGAGTTTGTAAAAGGAAGAATGAACAGAATGTCAAGCGATGAGATCTATTACGGAGGAAAGGGCGTTAATGTGTCACAGGTACTCCTGGGGTTGGGAGTTGATAATACGGCTTTAGGCTTTGTGGCCGGCTTTACCGGAAGAGAGATCGAAGAGGGTTTAAGAGCCAAGGGTTTAAAAACGGACTTTGTTCATCTTAGGAATGGAAGATCACGTATAAATATTAAGTTGAAATCTGATGTGGAGAGTGAGATAAATGCCAAGAGTCCCAGGATTGATGCTTCAGATATGACGGCTCTTTTAGAAAAGATAGACAATATAGGTAAGGATGATATATTGGTGATCGCAGGTTCTCTTCCTGACGACCTGGACAGGAATCTTCCCATGCATATAATAGAGAGACTATCCTCCAGGGAAACTAAGGTTATTGCAGATACACAGGGGGAATCCCTCTATAAGATACTTTCCTACAGACCTTTTCTTGTAAAACCCAATCATATTGAGCTTTCCGAGCTTTTTAACGAGGAGTTTTCACCTAATGACAGGGGAAGGATAGAGGATGCGGCTAAAAAGCTTCAGATGAACGGAGCCAGAAATGTACTTGTATCCATGGGCAGTGAAGGAGCTTTGCTTGTTACTGAGGATAGAAAGGTGTATTCGGCTGAGGCTCCTAACGGAATGGTAAGAAATACCGTAGGATCCGGGGACAGTATGATCGCAGGCTTTATAACGGGCTTTATGGAAAATAATGATTTTGAGGATGCTTTTATTATGGGTATAGCAGCAGGGTCTGCTACAGCCTTTTCCGATGGCCTGGCAACAGGAGATGAGATAAGGGATCTGTATAGACTTATCAGGTAAGATATAGGCGAAAGGAAATATGTAAATGTGTATCGATCTGTTTAGCATAGGAGGCTTTACCATTCACAGCTATGGCCTGCTTATAGGAATAGGTTTTCTGGTGGCTATCCTTATAGGCTGTAAGAGAGCGGCTATCATGAATCTTTCAGCGGATCATTTCAGTAACATTGGAATAATGGCCCTGATAGTTGGATTTTTAGGCGGAAAGCTCCTTTATATGATAGTTGAGTTTGAAAGGCTTTTGCAGGATCCTCTGAGTGTTGTCGGTTCCTCGGGTTTTGTGGTATATGGAGGAATAATTTCAGGAGTAATAGGTATATTTGTTTATTGTAAAATAAAAAATATATCATTTTTAAGTTATCTTGACCTTTTGGTTCCCTGTCTTGCAATAAACCAGGGTTTTGGAAGGCTTGGATGCTTTATGGCAGGCTGTTGCTACGGAAGAGTGACTTCTTCACATTTTGGAGTTGTCTTTCCGGAAAATTCCTTGGCTCCTTCGGGAGTACCCCTTATCCCTACCCAGCTTATATCTTCGGGATTTGATTTTCTTTTAGGTATCTTTCTTATGTTTATGTCAAAGAAGGTAAAGAGAAGAGGAGATGTGGGTGCCCTGTATTTTGCATGTTATGCTGTAGGAAGATTTTTGGTAGAGTTTTTAAGAGATGATGAAAGAGGAGCTGTGGGAAGCTTATCCACCTCCCAGTTCATTTCCGTATTTATCTTAATCTTCTCTCTGGTGTTTTTTATGGTAAATAAGAAGCTGGATCTAAAACCCTCTTATATGGAAAAGGAAGGGGCAGAAGATATCAAAAGAGAAGAAATATAAAATAAGCTCAAAAGAAGATTTGAAAAAGAAAACAGAGTATAAAAAAAGAAATGAGCCCTTCAATGTAGGCTCATTTCTTTTTACTCTGTCTCTTATATCAAAAGGCAGGTATTACTTGATCTCAAGATTTGACCATATATCGTCGGGAATAAGTGCAACATAGGTCTTTCCTGTATTTAACTTTATCATCTCTCCATCCATATCATAATACTTTGTAGGAGTAAGCTCGTCATCCTTAGACCAGGTAATGGGAATTGCTTTTCCACCTGTTATATAGTAACCATCTCTGTTAAAGTCAATGGAGTGGAACATCATATAACCGTTATCATCGAATTTTACATATCTTGAATTCTGAAGAAGGATATTGGTGAAAGCAAGCTGCTTATTATCATTACCGGGATCTACATGAGCTGATCCGTATTCCGAATACTTGTAAACTCCTTCTGCTTCATCATAATCGAAAAATGGCTTGTTATGCTTGAAGGGAAGCTGGATATGGGTTGCATCCTTGGACTTTGAATCCTTTGAAAGATCTGTGGGATCACTGTCAGGTGCAAACTCATAATGCTCTCCGGGATAATAATCATTGTAGGTTTTGCTGTATCCCTTGCTGGCAAAGTTCTTGTCAAGATCGCCTGTACATATGTATTCGGTAAACTCTCTTGATTTTCCGTTATCAACCCTTGAAAAGGTACCGGAAAAGTTCTCAACATAATCTTTTGCCAGGTAATCATCAATATAGAAGGGACCTCCATCATGACATATTACCGCATTCCATTCGGGAATGATCTGAAGGTTTGTAGGTCTTACACTTCGGATAGAACCAAGCTGCGTAATGCTTTCCCAATCCTTTACCAGGACCATAAAACGTGTAACACCTTCGTTGGCAGTAGAGTTAGTCATCTCATATACAACATCTGCTGTTGACAGGCCATAGTGCGGAAGAGCTGTTTTTTCGTTGTCAACCATTGCAGCTATAGGCCTCTGGTCTTTAATAGTTTCGTCGATCCATTCATTTGTAAGCTCTGAACGGTACATTCCTTCCCTGGTTTCTTCTTCAACAGTTTCTTCTGTTGCAACCACTGCAGTTGTAGGAGCGGCGGTATCGTCGGTTATAACCTGGATCACAGGCTCTGACGAGACATTACCGGCATTTGAAGCCTCTTCTTCTTTACTACATCCGCCCAAGACCATAGCAGAAACGGATATACTCAAGAATAAGAGAATGAATTTTTTCCTCATTATTATAATCCTCCATAATATTTCAAAAACTACTTGAAAGATTATAGCACAAAATATTATATTAGTCATTGATAAAATACATAAATATATGAAAATAATTTTGCTTTATTTGGTGAACTCTTTGCTTTTTTTTATGGTGAATGCAACTTTTAAAGCAGGGTCTGAGGTTTTATGATGAGTAATTTGCGGATTTGGTGGGAAGCTTTTGTAAAGAAATACGGAATAACAGGTTCGACCCTGAAGATCATAGCTATCGTTTTTATGATAATCGATCATACGGCTGTGATAATAGTAAACTCTTATATTAACAATAATATAGGAGTCTTGCCTTATAGGGAGTTTAATGCGTTATGTAAACTATATGATATTATGAGAGCCCTGGGCAGGATAGCCTTCCCCATATTTTGCTTTCTTACAGTGGAGGGCTACTGTCACACAAGAAATTATTACAGGTATTTAAGAAACCTTTTAGTGGCAGCCCTTATAAGTGAACCGATATTTGATATCTCCCTGTGGGGTGAGGTCTTTTATCCCGCCTACCAGAATGTGCTTTTTACACTGATAATAGGACTTCTTGCCATCCATTTGATAGACAGATATGCTTATGACAGCAAATACAATATATACTTAAGGGTGTTTTTTTATCTGACCGCCGCTCTGGGAAGCATGGCTATTGCTTATTATCTGAAAACAGATTACAGCTATAAGGGAGTAATAGCCATTATTCTTATGTATAGCTTAAGGAAAAACCGCCTGCTATCCCTGCTGGCGGGAGAGGCGATATTTGAATACGAGCCCACTGCTTTTATTTCAATTATCCCCATAATGTTATATAACAATAAAAGAGGATTAAAACTTAAGATGTTATTTTATCTGGTATATCCACTTCATCTGGCTATTTTATGGATGATATCCAAATTTCTGCCTGCTTTGGGATAGCTCTTTTGGATATCCTATTCTATGGGACCGAATTTTTTATAATATCGGAACCAGGCCTTTCCAAGAATCTTTTCTTTGTATACAAAGGTATTTTTCCAGTACCTTGAGTCAGCTGAATTGTTTCTGTTATCTCCCATTACAAAATAAGCGCCTTCGGGTATCTCTACGGGACCGTAATTTCCATAGGGAACCTTATTTACATAGGGCTCATCCAAAGGTGTCAGGGAATGGTTTATATATATTTTTCCGTCAATCATTTCCAGAGTTTCTCCGGGAAGTCCTATTACCCGCTTTATAAAGAGCTG
>JAILBX010000001.1 GCA_024680675.1 Lachnospiraceae bacterium
ATAGATTATTTTAAGGATAAGGATATAAAGGCCTTGGGAGTTGCCTGCTTTGGCCCCATAGATCCCGATCCATCTTCAAAAACCTATGGATATATAACCTCTACTCCCAAGCTTGCCTGGAAGGACTACGATATAGTCGGAAATTTAAAGAAGGCTTTAAATGTAGCCATAGGCTTTGACACAGATGTCAACGGTTCCCTTTTGGGAGAGGTCACCTACGGCTCCAGTAAAGGCCTTGAGGATGCTGTTTATATAACCATAGGCACCGGGGTAGGAGCAGGTATCATTTCAGGAGGAAAGCTTGTTCATGGAATGATGCATGCGGAAGCCGGACATATGATGATGATAAGGCATCCTAAGGATAAGTATGAAGGAAGATGTCCCTTCCACAAGTCCTGTCTTGAAGGAATGGCAGCAGGCCCTGCCATCGAAGAGAGATGGGGAAAGAAGGCTATAGAGCTTAAGGATCAAAAAGAGGTATGGGAGATAGAAGCTCATTATATCGCTCAGGCCATAATGAACATGATCCTTACACTTATGCCTAAAAAGATAATCCTTGGAGGAGGAGTAATGCATCAGGAGCAGCTCTTCCCTCTTATAAGAGAAAAGGTTAAGGAGAATCTTAACGGCTATATAAAGACTAAGGAATTAGAGGATATGGACAGTTATATAGTACCCGCTTCTCTTAATGATGATCAAGGGATAATGGGTTGCATTAAACTCGCGATCGATGCCTGCAAGGCTTAAGGATCCGGGGGGTATAGGAGTCAGTTATGGCAACAATAAAGGATGTGGCAAAGGAAGCAGGTGTGGCTGTTGAAACCGTATCCAGAGTGTTAAATAATCGGGGTTATATTAGCGATAAGACCAGAAATAAAGTATATGAGGCTATGAAGAGCTTAAATTATACTCCGAATACCTTTGCTCAGGGTCTTTCTAAAAAAAATATGGATGCCATTGCGGTTATAGTTCCTCATGTTGAACATCCCTTTTTTTCCAAGGTCATTTCAAGACTGGAAAAGGAAATATCAAGAAGAGGCTACAGGTTTTTTCTCTATAACTCCAGTGGAGATATAAAAAACGAAGAAAAGGTTTTAAAGCTGTGTGAAAGCAGCTTCATGACAGGAGCCCTGCTTTTTAGCGCGGATTATGATACAGATATGCTGAAGAGGTTTCAGATACCCATAGTATTGGTGGAAAGAAAGGCTGAAAACGATATATGTTCTGTCTGCTGTGACAATAAAATGGGTGGAAGGCTTGCAGCAAGCCGTCTGATAGAGGATGGCTGCAAGTCCCTGCTGATATTTAATACCGGTAATATTATAGCCATGCCGGGAGATGAAAGAGAAAAGGAATTTGTTAAAACCGCAAAGAAGAGTGAAGTGTCCTGTAAAGTGTACAGAAGCAGCGCTTTGCAGTACATGGCCAATTCCCATTACGATATAATAAAAAAGGCTCTTCTGGAAAATCCTTCCTGCGACGGAATATTTGCTACTTCAGATGTTATAGCAGCCCAGGTGATACAGGTTTGTGACAGCATGGGCAAAAGAATACCCAAAGATATAAAGCTGGTGGGCTTTGATGATGTGATATTATCTACCCTCACCACCCCTTCCATAACCACCATCCGTCAGCCTGTGGAGGAGATCGCTTCTCTGGCTGTGGATGTCATTGAAAAGCTGTCGGAGGGAAAGAAGGTAAGAAGCTCCTATAAGCTGCCGGTGGAGCTGATTGAAAGACAATCAGGCTGATGGCTTAGGGACTTGTTTTATAAAAGCTTCTGCCTATATAAAATAAAAAAATATTTGATTAATATTGTGATCATTGAAAGGAAAGGATCATGAAAACATCAGTTCAAAAAAAAGCAGATCAAACAAAAGAAGATAAGAATACAGCAGTAAAAAAAACAGAGTTTGATAAAAGGCTGGAAAGACATATTGATGAGATGAAATGGCTCTATATGGAGCTTTATAAGGGAGATCAGGCTGCCTTTGATTATTTTTGCAGCAAGCTTTATGAGTATTATCTTAAGAGAAGTGAAAAGCTTAAAAAGCTTGACAGAAAAAGAGAGGCAGATCCCAACTGGTATAAAAACAGAGACATGTTAGGGACACTTATGTATGCCGACTGCTTTGCGGACGACTTAAAGGGAGTCAGGTCCCATCTTGACTATCTTAAGGAGGCAGGTATCAATTATCTGCATTTAATGCCTCTTCTTCAGAGCCCTGAGGGAAGGAGTGACGGCGGTTATGCTGTTTCCGACTTCAGAGCCGTAGATCCAAAGCTTGGGACTATGGAGGATCTGGCAGACCTGACAGATGAGTGCCATGACAGAGGAATGTGTGTCTGCCTTGATTTTGTAATGAACCACACCAGTGAAGATCACGAGTGGGCAAGAAAGGCAAGGCAGGGTAACAGAGAGTATCAGGAAAGATATTTCTTTTACGATAACTGGGATATACCTAATGAGTATGAAAAAACAGTACCCCAGGTATTCCCCCAGACTGCACCGGGAAATTTCTCCTGGTGTGAGGAAGCCAACAAGGTTGTTATGACCACCTTTTATCCCTACCAGTGGGATCTTAACTACTACAATCCTGTAGTCTTTAATGATATGACAGAGAATATGCTCTTTCTCTGTAATCAGGGTGTGGACGTTATAAGGCTGGATGCGGTTCCCTATATCTGGAAGGAGCTTCACACAAGCTGCAGAAACCTTCCCAAGGTTCATACTCTTGTAAGGATCATGAGAATGGCTGCCGAAATAGTTTGTCCCGGAACCCTTCTCCTTGGAGAGGTGGTTATGGAGCCCAAGGAGGTAGTGCCCTATTTTGGAACAGTAGAAAAGCCCGAGTGTCATATGCTTTATAATGTTACTACCATGGCAACTGTATGGCATACGGTGGCAACCACTGATGTAAGACTTTTAATGCACCAGCTTGGTACGGTCTTTGCCCTTCCAAGGGAGTATATGTTCTTAAACTATTTAAGGTGTCATGATGATATAGGCTGGGGACTTGATTATAACTTCCTTAAGCAGTTTGGCATAGAGGAAGCGTCCCATAAAAAGTACCTAAACGATTACTTCAGGGGCTATATAAACGGAGGGGATTCAAGAGGAGAGCTTTACAATGATGACCCGAGACTTAAGGATGCCAGGCTTTGCGGAACTACAGCCTCCCTTTGCGGAATAGAGGCAGCGGAGTTTGAATTGAATGAGGAAAAGAAGGCTAAGGGTATACAGCTTGTTAAGATGCTTCACACCTTCCTCTTTACCCTTAGCGGAATTCCTGTTTTATACTATGGTGATGAGATAGGAATGCTCAATGATTACAGCTACCATGAAAATCCTTTAAAGTGGTCAGACAGCCGCTATCTTCACAGAGGAAAGTTCTCCTGGGAGGATGCTAAGAAGAGAAAGGATAAGAATAGCAGAGAGGGTCAGATCTTTGAGGCCATAACCGGATTAAAGAAGCTGAGGGATAAGGATGATATTTTTGACGCCTCAGCTGATGTATGGGTAATAAGCTACAATAATGACCATGTTCTGGGAATAGGCAGATATAAGGATGGTAAGAATTTAAGGGCTGTCTTTAATTTCTCCCCCGATTCCACCACCATCTATCCCGGAGAGAATATATACTATACTGAACTTATTTCGGGACAGAAGGTATTTGGCAGGGAGATACTTCTTGGAGGCTATCAGGCAATGCTCCTTGAAAACTGAAAACCAAGGACTGAGATCTGAAGGATCATAGGTAAGAAAAAGAAGACCCGGCAGTGAAAGAGATTTTCATTGCCGGGTTTTTTTATACTTATCCTTAATAGTCTTAATAGCTTAAATATTAAAGCTTGAAGTGACTTACTATATCCGACAGGTTTGAAGCCGTTGCCTGCTGGTCTGTTGCAAGCTCTGCTACTGAGTCCACAGCCTCTGATACGCTTTCTACAGAGGATGTAACATCGGCACTGTGGGAAGCTGTATCCTGGGTACTCTGGGCTATGCTTGCCACTGCATCATTAACCTCACTCATGGTATCTCTGATATTTCCGGTCATCTCCTGAATCTTGGTAGCAAGATCACCAAAGAGCTCTGCATCGTCACCGTACTGCTTACCTATTTCAACGAAATTCCTGTAGTCGGGAGTAACTGTTCCCGTAACAAAGTCAAGGAGCTTGTTGGATCCGTTTGAAAGATCGCTGAAGGCTTCCTGTACACTGGAAATAGTCTTTTTGATCTTTTCAACTGCCTGGTCTGTTTCAGTTGCCAGGTTGTTTATTTCGGATGCCACAACAGCAAAGCCTCGTCCTGCTTCACCGGCACGGGCGGCTTCTATGGAAGCGTTAAGTGACAAAAGGTCGATCTGTCCGGCTATGGATGAGATAGATTCCGCAAGGGTGGATATCTGGTTAACAACCTGAGCCTTTGAATTGGCAAGCTCCAGCTCTGCACGTCTCTGCTCGGCTATTGATATTGCATTATCGTGGGCCTTCTGATTCTTTTTCTGGATCTCAAGAGCACGGTTTTTGATCTCGATAACCTGTTTCTCTGTAGCGGCTGTTTCAACTGCAAGCTTGGCAACGGAGTCGTTAACGTCCTGAACCGATGCGGAAACCTCTTCTGTTGCAGCCCCTGTTGACATCATAGCATCGTTAACCGAGGACATATTGTCCTGAATCTTTGAAAACTCGGCCGAAAGCTCCTGGCTCATAGCCGATAAGGTGGTGGAGGCATCACTGACATTTGCAGACTCTGTTGTAATATGGCTTATAATGTTGCTGGTGCTTGAATACATTTCATCAAGGGCACGGCTCATAGCGCCGATCTCGTCACCTCTTGCACTGTTTAATCTGGCAACAGTAAAGTTTCCGGAAGCAAGCTCCTCAGCAAGGGAATTTACATTCATAAGAGACTTTGCAATGCTTGTTGCAAGAATGAATATGGAGATTATACAGAGGGCAATCGCCACGATACATATGATAAGGGTTATCCTTGTCATATTTGTAACAGGCTCATTGATCTCGGCAAGAGGCATCATAAGCATAAGCTTCCATCCAACCTCGGGAACAGAGCCGTAATAGCTATAGTAATCACCCTTATCTGTTGAGTATTCAATGGATCCTTCGGAGCCTGAGAGAACAGTTGTTGCTATGTTCTGGGTTCCGTCAGTATCTGCTGATATATTGGCGCCGCTTTGAACCTTAGTGGGATCCAGAGTATAGATATAGGTTCCGTCAGAGGTGGTCATGGTGGCATGTCCTGCCTTACCGACCTTTATGGAGGATACGATCTCACTTATGGTGTCAAGACTCATATCAACGGTTATACATCCGATGTAGCTGCCGCCCTTGTCAAAAATGGGGGATGAGCAGGATGCCATTATGCTGTTGCTTGAGGGATCATAGTAGGGGTCGGTTATTGTTGCATTAACACTGGTCATTGCCTTGGCGTTAGTGTAATATTCCTGGGAAAAATAGTCGTACTCTGCATTTGAATATGACCAGTCCTCAACGATCTCGGATCCGTTTTTGTACCAGTAGGGACCCACATAATCCTGATCCTTATATTCAGGATCTCCGGTGTAAACCTTAGGCTCAAACCAGATACCGCTGCCAAGGATAAGGTCATTGGATTTTACGATATCACTGAATATGGTTCCGTAGGACTTCATATCTGTGCTGCTGTAGCTGTCTCCTACAAAGATGGCAAGATTTTCGGCGGTTATCCTTACTTTTTCAAGCTTGGCGTCGATGGAGTTAAGATTTGCGTTCAGCTCGGACTGCATATATTTTCCGGACTGTTCATTGATGGATGTTTTAGCCATGGTCGCGCCTATATAAGCGACAACGATCAGGGAAATGATCACAATGGGTAGAATAATGGAGAGCATACGCCATTTTATGCCGAATTTGACACGACTGACCTTGCTCTTTAAGGGTTTTGCCATTATAAAAACCTCTCTTTCATAGTATTTTAAATATTTTACCACAAAAGGAGAGGAATTTATATAAAGTAAACCCTTTATTATTATAAAAGTTTAGTAAAAAACTAGGGAGTTTCAGATGCAGTTGAAGCCAGTACCTTGTTCTCCTCCCTGCTCCACTTTCCTGCCCTGTATCTTAAGTAATTGGTCAAAGCAACAAGGCTCCAGGTAAGTCCGGTACCTATCCACAGACCCCAGAAGCCTATGGCGGGTATCATTGAAAGAGGTCCCGGGAAGAGTATACGTCCTGCCATTTCAGCCAGTCCGGATATAAGTGAGAATTTGGCATCTCCCGCACCGTTTAAAACTCCTCTGTAAACATAGATTATTCCAAGAGGAATGTGGAAGATCGAAAGTATCTTAAGAGCAGTTGCACCGGTTGCTATTATCTCAAGCTCCTTTCCGCTTACAAAGAGGCCTATGAAAAACTCTCCAAAGAGCCACATTACAGGGATCATGGCTACAGTAAATATCATCATCATTATGAAGCCCTTTTTGCAGCCCTCTCTGGTACGTTCAAATTCCTTTGCCCCCACATTCTGACCGGCGTAGGTTGAGAGGCTGTTGCCCAGGGAACGCAGAGGCTGGTTCATAAGGGTTTCTATTCTTGAGGTTGTAGTCCAGGTGGATACTATAACCGATCCGAAGGAGTTTATTGCACTCTGAAGGATAACAAAGGACAGGGAGGTAAGGCTTGATTGAAGAGCCATGGGAATTCCCAGCCTGAAGCAGTTTATGGCTATATCCCTGTCAAAGCGCATATCCTTTTTTGCAAACTTGAAAATAGGATTCTTCCAAAGGGTATAGAGGATGGTCAGGAGGGCGGAAACAAACTGGGCTATAACTGTGGCCATGGAGGTTCCGGCAACTCCAAGATGGAAGACCAAAACAAAGATAAGGTCAAGACTTATATTTAAAAAGCTTGAGATGATAAGGCAGAAGAGGGGGGTTTTTGAATCCCCAAGTCCCCTTAATATGGCTGAAAAGCCGTTATAGACAGAGGTTGCAAGTACCCCGGCACAGCTTATCTGCATATAGATGGTGGCGGAGTCAAGGATATTTTCCGGGGTATTCATAAGGATTAGGACCGGTCTTGTAAAGGTAACTCCCAAAAGGCCTATTATAATACCTATAAATGACATTATATATACGGAGTTGATAATGGCTCTTCTCATATTGTCCATATTTTTTGCCCCGAAATACTGGGAGATTATTATTCCGACTCCGGCAGCAAGTCCGTTACAGAGACAGAGAAAAAGGTTGGTTATGGAACCTGTTGAGCCCACCGCAGCCAGTGCCTCGGCACTTACAAATTTTCCCACCACCATGGTATCCACTGTGTTGTAAAGCTGCTGGAAAATATTGCCTATAAGCAATGGAAGCATAAAGGACAGTAATAAGGATGTGGGATTTCCCTTTGTCATATCTATAGTGCTACTTCTTTTTTTACCGATAGCCTGGCTCATTTTTTCTCCTTTTTTTTATATTATTCTCTGCTTGCACCTTCATAAAGAATAATAAGTTAATTTTTTCTTGTAAACCACTGCTTATATGCTCAATGATATGGTATAATCTATAAAAATATGACATTTTTCTTAAAAGCCGGATAAAGAGGTCACTATGCCCCTAAAAATGCCTGATAATGAAAACATAACCATAAGTAAAAGGGAGCTGCCGGGGGATTACCGTATGCCCCAGATGGAGATGGCAAGGACTCACTATAGTCTGGGTTTTGTCATTTCAGGGGATCGATGCTCCATAACTCCAAAGCAGAAGTTTACCTATCATGCCGGAGATGTGTCCCTTATGCCTCCCCTTGTCTATCACAGGACCATACCTCAAAGTGATGCTCCCTATATTAATTACCTTGTAAAAATATCCATGGAGTGTAAGGAAAGGTTCTGCTCCTTCGTGGACAGAAATATATGGGAGTCTCTTTTTGAACAGAAGGTCTGCAGCTTTTCCCTTAAGGAAAGGGAGAAGCTTGAGGAAATGTTTGAGGATATGCTTACGGAGTATGAAAAGGATACTCCCTACAGGGAGGTAATACTTGAAGGCATGCTCTTTCGCCTTTTAACCTATATCTTTGAGCATAAGAAGGGGGGAGGAGCCCTTAACTTTGGCAATGAGCTTTCACCGGAGATACTTGAGGTCCTTTCAAAGATAGAGGAGTCCTACGCTTCTGACCTTACCATGGAGGATATGGCCCTTGAGGCCGGCTTTTCCACTGCTTACTTTTCAAGACTTTTTAAGGCTCAGCTGGGACTTCCCTTTTCAAAGTATCTGACTAATGTAAGGATAAGACATGTGGAGGAGCTTTTGTCCCAGACTGATAAGTCCATATCGGAGATAGCCCTGGAGACAGGCTTTAGCAACGGAGATTATCTTTGTTCAAGATTTAAGCAAAGGGTAGGCCTGTCCCCTACAGAGTACAGAAAAAAATCCCGCTGATGATTATAAATAGAAAGGAATCGCAATGAGCAGATATAAAAATATATTTTTTGACCTGGACGGAACTCTTATAAAGTCAGAGATAGGAGTTATAGATTCAGTGATATATGCCCTTGAAAAGCTGGGGGAAGATAAGAGAGAGAGGGAGGAGTTAAAGAAATTTATCGGTCCGCCCCTTCATTATTCCTTCACCACCTTTATAGGTCTTGACTCTGACAGGGCAGATCTTGGAATAAAATATTACAGGGAACATTATGACAGAGAGGGGGTTTACCTGACCCCTCTTTTTGAAGGCATAGGGGAGCTTTTAAAAAAGCTTCACTCTGAGGGCTATAAGCTTTATATAGTTACCTCAAAGCCCTGTGATCTTGCCATAACAGTAGCCGACAACACAGCTATAAGGGAATACCTGGAATCTGTTATAGGACCGCCAAGATCTGAAAAGCATGCCGATAAGGCTCTTTTGATAGAGGAGGCCTTAAGGCAGGTAATAGAGGCTGAAAATAAAGATAAGGCTCAAATGCATGAGGAGGACTTTAAGGAAGCTCTTAAGAGGGTCAAAGGAGAGTCTCTTATGGTGGGGGACCGCTGCTATGACATAGATGCCGCCGTAAAGGTGGGTCTTGACTCTCTGGGCGTCCTTTATGGATATGGAAGCCTTGAGGAATTTAAAAGATCAGGAGCCGACTATCTTGCAGAAAGCCCTGAGGATATTTACGAAATAATAAAGAAGCAGGAATAAAGGCCCCGGGTAAAGGAGAGGGGATCATAAATAAAATGACTTATAAAGAGGACATATAATGCCTGATAAAAGAAGGTGTATTATTGTGGGAGGAGCTCCCGTCAATAATTATGATCATTTAAAAAGTATATTTTCAGAGGATGATTTCTTCATCTATTGCGATGGGGGACTTGATCATCTTAAGGCTCTTGGAAGGAAAGCCGATCTTATCGTGGGAGATTTCGATTCCCATGAAAAGCCTGATGTAGAGGAGGAAACCATAGTCCTTCCAAGAGAAAAGGACGATACGGATACCTTCTTTGCCGTGAAGGAGGGAATAAGGAGGGGCTTTGATGACTTTCTTATCATTGGAGCCATAGGAAAGAGATTTGATCATAGTCTGGGGAATATTTCGATCCTCCTATATCTTGACAAAAATCTGAAAAAGGGGTGTATAATAGATGACTATTCCGAAATGGAGCTTGTATCCGACAAAGTATCCTATATAGAAGACAGCTATGACTACTTTTCCCTTCTTAATATCACGGGACTTGCAAGGGGAATTGATATTAAGGGGGCAAAATTTCCCTTGTCAGACGGGGAGATAAGCTGTGATTACCAGTATGGTATAAGTAATGAGGTTCTCCCGGGAGAAAGAGCGGAGGTTTCTGTCAGAGAAGGAAGGCTCTTGTTGGTTAAGGTAAGAGATCCTAAGCTCTGATGCTTATTATGGTCAATATTTGAAAGAAAGTGAATCACATTGAACAAGGATCTAACGGTAGGGCAGGCGGATAAGGTATTGTGGCGCTTCTGCCTTCCTCTTTTTGTCAGTATAATTTTTCAACAGCTTTACAATATAGCAGACAGCCTTGTGGCGGGAAAGTTCATAGGAGAAAATGCCCTGGCAGCAGTGGGTAACAGTTATGAGATAACTCTGATCTTTCTTGCCTTTGCCTTTGGCTGTAATATCGGATGCTCCGTTATTGTCTCCACATTTTTTGGAGCAGGAAGATACAGGGAATTAAAGACTACTGTATCCACATCCATGATAGCCACGGGAATAGTATGTCTGATCCTTATGCTTACAGGTCTTTTGTTCTGTGACGGACTTCTGAATATGATAAATACCCCTCCCGAGGTTTTTGCAGATTCAAAGCTTTATCTGGATATTTATATATGGGGTCTTCCCTTTGTCTTTTTTTATAATGTTTCAACGGGTATTTTTTCGGCTCTTGGAGATTCAAAGACTCCTTTACTTTTTCTGACAGCCTCCTCCTGCATAAATATCGTCATGGATATATGCTTTGTGGCAGGCTTTAAAATGGGGGTTGGAGGAGTTGCCTTAGCCACCTTCATATGTCAGGGTATAAGCTGCTTTCTGGCACTCCTTGTGGTTTTTAAAAGACTTAAAAGGTTTAAGCTGGAGGAAAGGGTAAAGCTCTTTTCCTTTGATATCTTAAAAAAGATCGCAAAGGTTGCCATTCCAAGTATCCTGCAGCAAAGCTTTATCTCTGTGGGAAATATAGTGATCCAGGGTACGATAAACGGCTTTGGACCGGGAGTGATGGCAGGATATTCTGCTGCAATAAAGCTGAATAACCTTGTTATAAGCTCCTTTACCACCATTGGAAACGGAATATCCAACTATACTGCCCAAAACCTTGGAGCAGGTAAAAAGGAGAGGATCATTTTGGGCTTTAAGGCAGGAAGAAAGATGGTCTGGATACTCTGCATACCCCTGGTTTTTATATATCTTGTTTTGGGAAAATGGCTTCTTCTCCTCTTTATGAAGGAGCCCTCAGATCTGGCTCTTGACACGGGATTAATGATCTTAAGGATCTTAGTACCCTTTTATTTTGTTATTTCCGTAAAGCTTGTGGCTGACGGTATACTAAGAGGTGCCAAGATGATGGGCAAATTTATGACTTCAACCATGACAGATCTTTTTTTAAGAGTGACCCTTGCCATTATCTTTTCAAAAAGTCCCTTAGGGGCCACAGGTATCTGGTGCTCCTGGCCCATTGGCTGGTGTGTGGCAACGGCTATGTCCGTATTCTTCTATAAAAGCGGCCGGTGGGAGAGAAGTACAGGGAAGGGAGCTAAAGAGGAATAAATAGAAATATAACTGATGCATATTAAATTAATATATGATATAATCTGTAGGATGAATCTGTATTATATAAATCAAAAAGATAACCCACCACCTTCAGGTGGTGGGAGAAGCTTTTCGCAGGTGCCGGGTTCAAGCCCGGTGCCTGCGGGATTGCGAAGCAATCTGATTTATAACGAGCAAATTGCGAAGAAATTTGCGAGGTTGACATCCTGCTAATTATTATAGATAAATTAACCTTTCGATATAGTAGAGGAATATCGTTTATGAAAAAATATGAAAGAGTTTCCAGGTTTGACAAGAAGGAATTTAACCAGGAAGAAGTTATAGGTCAGGATTTAAAGGCCAACCCTGAAAAAGAAGAATCAGAGGGATCGGAAGGGTTAAAGAGCGAGGGTAAAGGTAAAAAATCTGAGGGATCGTCAGACTATGAAAGCCTCTTAAAGCAGCTTGAGGAAGATAACAGCTCCATTCAGGACAATAGGATAATACCCAAGCTTAATCTGAATAAATATGAAGAAAAGCCTCTGGTTGTTGTGATCGATGATGACTTTACCGTGCTTGATATAATGAAGATATATCTTTCGAGGGACTATACCTATAAGGGCTTCACAAATGCCAAGGATGCGGTTTTTTATGTGAATGATAATGCTCCTTCTCTTATTTTTGTTGACAGCTATATGACTATGCTTTCCACAAAGAAGATCATTTCCATACTGAGATCCTATGAATATATAAAGAAGGTGCCTATCTATTATATCTGCGATGAAAGTGAAAGGGCAGCCTTGAAAAAGCGCCTTGTCATGGATGAAGTGGATGGTATAATAACAAGACCTGTAGCAAGAGGCAAGCTCCAGGAGGTTTTGGATGAGGTCTTTGTAAAGGAAGGATCATAGTATAAGGATCCTTAATTAAGCAGATATCCTGAAGAGCCTTTAAAAAAGAAAGATTTCTTGACTTAAAAAAATCAGTGTGATATCATAAGCAAATGTGAGCGCAAGATATTTATTCTTGGCTGTGGGTACGTGTAGCTCAGCTGGATAGAGCGTCTGGCTACGGACCAGAAGGTCGTGGGTTCGAATCCTATCACGTACGTATAAACCGCAAACTCTTTCTAAAGAAGGGTTTGCGGCTTTTTTTATTTCTTCATATATCTTTAAGCTCCCTGTAGATCCTGGCAATGGGAAGCCCCATAACATTGTTATAATCACCCTCTATTTTTGTGATATATCTGCAAAAGAAGGTCTGGATCCCATAGCCTCCGGCCTTATCAAAGGGCTGACCGCTTTCTATATATTCATCTATTTCCCTGTCATCAAGCTTAGCTACATAGACCCTTGTTTCCTCATAAAAGGATTTTGTTTT
>JAILBX010000062.1 GCA_024680675.1 Lachnospiraceae bacterium
AACTATTTTCCCCAAAATGATCCTTCAAAGCTTCCTATAGTAAATTGGCGGTCAGCAGCACAGCTTTTTTATACAAACTGGCTGAATTACTACGTTTATCAGTCAACTCCGTATGAGATCAATTCGGTAGGCGGGGAGTGATCCCTCTTTTAAAATATTTAGTATTGAAAGAGAGTAGAGTATGGGTTTTGAAGCACAAGTAGGTTTGATCACCGGTTTATTGGGGGGACTGGCTCTTTTCCTCTATGGAATGAAGGTAATGAGCGATTCTTTGTCCCAGCTGGCAGGTGATAAGCTTGAAGGAATAATTGATAAGATAACAAACAGTAAACTAAAAGCCTGGATCTTTGGTGTCTTTGTAACTGCAATAATACAATCATCCTCAGCTACAACGGTTCTTACTGTGGGGCTGGTAAATTCAGGAATAATGAAGCTGCAACAGGCAGTTGGAGTTATAATAGGTGCTAATCTAGGAACAACAGCTACTGCCTGGATATTGTCCTTGAATGGTATTGAAGCAGGAGCCTCTTTGTTATTTCTTTTTAAACCCTCAACCTTTGCCCCTGTAATTGCTATTGCGGCAGCTCTTATACTCATGTTTAATAAGTCGGAAAAATTAAACCGAGTAGCCGTTATATTGATCGGATTTTCGGTAATGATGATGGGTATGACTATCATGGGAAGTTCTGTTGTGCCCCTTCGTAATAGTGAAGGCTTTAGGCTTATGATGACAACACGTCATAATTCCCTCTTTGCCTATGTTATTGCTCTTCTCTTTACCATGCTGATACAAAGCTCCGATGCCACCATAGGCATTCTGGAAGCCCTGGCCATATCCGTGGGAGTAGATGTGGAAGTTGCGATCCCCATAATACTGGGATCACAGGTGGGAACCTGTATAACAGCCCTGGTATCCTCAGCCGGAGTAAACAGAAACGGAAGGAGGGCAGCCTTAATACATTTATACTATAATCTGGCAAAGACCCTTCCGATAATGATCATTATCAGTATTATAAAAGGAGTGTCACATCCTCCTTTTTTCGACCAGCAGGCAAGTGTCTTATTTATAATCCTCATCCATTCCGGAGTAAATGTGATAGGAAGTCTTTTCTTCCTTCCTTTATCAAATATCCTCCTGAAGCTGGCAGAATGGACAGTACCCTTCACGGAGGAGGAAAAGAAGGAGAAAGCTTTAATAATGCTGGATCCTATTTTCCTTAAAAATCCTTCCTATGCTCTTGAACAGGCTAATAAGGCTTCACTCATCTTATGTGATACGGTAAAAGAGGGCTGTGATCTCTTAGGCAGCAGTTACGATTCCTGGAATAAAGAGGCTGAGACAGGGATCTTAGCCATTTGTGACAGGGTGGAATCCTTTAAGAATCAGACGGTTAAATATCTTAATAATATTCAACGGTCTCTTAAAAGGGATAAGGAAGCCAAACGCACTACCCTGCAAATATCAACCTGTGTTTACTTTGGGGATATAAGTAACAGAATAAGAAATATTGCTTTGATATTCAAAGAACATGACCTGGAACACAGGAGTTTTTCCACTGAGGCCCTAAATGATCTGAAATTATATGGCAGCGCCATAAAGGAGCTTATGGAAATACTTGAGACAGAGCTATATAAGCAAAGTACTAATATACCCTATACTGTTCACCTTTATGTGGAAATGCTTTCTGATTTTTATTCACAGATTAAACTAAGACAGATAAGAAGGCTTGATAGTAATATCATTGATCCCCAAAGCAGCTCCATATATTCGGGTATTCTGTTTGAAATGCAGTCCATAGTGGATGTATGTGATATAATTGCCAAAAGCTTTGAGGATGCATTAGGCGTAGATATGAGGACAATGTCGGCGGAGGAAAAGAAGGAAAAAGACAGTAAGATAAAAAAGCTCTTTGAGGATAAATACGGCAGGCTGTCAGAGGAAGATGTTTACGGAGAGATAGTTTTGACAGAGGAGAATAAAAATAAGTAAAGACATTTTTGCTCGTGGGAAATAAAAGGGACATATAGTGTGCTATATTCTATTTGTAAGATAAATGAAGCAAGGCTTATTCAGAGAAAGAGAGGAATAGAATATGAGTGCAAATTTATGGGTTTACTGGGCAAA
>JAILBX010000157.1 GCA_024680675.1 Lachnospiraceae bacterium
TGACAAGTTCACCGGTAACTTCTGTACCGTTTTTATCATTGAATATAGGTCTTGTATTGTATTCTGTGGATGTGCTTATACGATCGATCTCGACCCTTAAGCTGTCGATTTCTTCCTGGATGGCTATTCTTTCGGCATCTGTATTTGTACCATTTGCAGCCTTTATGCTCAATTCTGTCATTCTGTGGAGCATGTCGTTAACCTCAGCAAGTGCCCCGTCTGCTATCTGGCAGATAGATATTCCTTCCTCTGTATTGTCAGCCCCCTGGTTAAGCCCTCTTACCATACGTCGCATATTTTCTGAGATTGTAAGACCCGCGGCATCATCTGCAGCCCTGTTTATCTTATAGCCCGAAGAAAGCTTTTCAGTTGACTTGGCTTTTCTGCTGTCACAGATATTGAATTGCCTTTGTGCGTTCATCGCCGATAAATTATGCTGTATAATCATCATTCTCTCCCTGATAATAAACCCTACATATTATTCATCGGTATGACTTTATAAAAATTTAACCTTTTGTCATAAAATAACAAAATGTGTCAAATTACCACGGTACTAAACCCTATAGTTTAAGTCTTAAGCTTTATGCTTCTTGCAACGTTTAAAACCAGACCCATTTCTATAAGCAGGAAAACAACCGCCGAACCGCCATAGCTGATAAAAGGCAGGGTAATACCGGTGTTTGGAATGGTATTTGTGACCACGGCAATGTTAAGTATTACCTGAATAGAGATATGTGCCATTACCCCAATAACCAGCATGGCTCCAAACTCATCCTCTGCGTTGTTAGCTATAACAAAAAACCTCCATATCATTACAATAAACATGAATATGACTATTGTTGCCCCAAAGAGTCCAAGCTCCTCGCATATAACCGAAAAGATCATATCATTCTGAGCCTCGGGGATATAGCCAAGCTTCTGAAGGCTCTGCCCCAGCCCCTTTCCAAATACTCCTCCGGAGCCTATTGCGTAGAGAGCCTGAAGGGTCTGAAAGCTTTTGCCGGAGGCATAAGCCTCAGGATCAAGCCAGGCTTCTATTCTGGCAAATCTGTATGACATCTCACTTGTCAGCACCCCGTTTTTTACCAGTATAACAAACAAGGCCGCTATAGCCAGAAGTCCTGCAGCCACCCCAAAATAAATCCTGTAATTTGGCGTAGCAATAAAAACCATCATAAAAACTATACCGAAGACTATTATGGCCGAGCTCAGATTATCGGTAATAATAAGGATCATTGCCGAGATAAGACCTACTCCTCCCCCGATCTTTATCAGACCCCTTTTGCTGTATATATTCCTGCCAAGGTCGCAGATCAAATAGGCAAAATATATTATAACCCCAACCTTTGCCACCTCTGCAGGCTGCAGAGACATTCCAAGGTTAAGCCATCTCCTCGCACCGTTAACCTCATAGCCAAGGGGTGAAAGCACTAAAAGGATCAAAACACAGGAGCCTATATATGCCCACTTTGCAACTCTTTCCAGAATATGATAATCAATAAATATCGTGACCGTCATAAAAAACACTCCAACAAGAGTGGAGACAAGCTGTCTCTTCAAAAAATATGCCGAGTCATTGTAATTGATATTAGCATCATAAGAGCTTACGCTGTAAAGCATTACAAGACCAAAGCAAAGCAAAAAAATGATCACGAATAAAAGTGTGAAATCAAATAAGGTTTTTTGTCCCTTCATAGACTATTTACAATCTCCCTGAACATATCGCCGCGTTGCTCATAATTATCAAACATTCCCCAGCTTGCGCAGGCCGGAGACAGAAGCACCGCTTCCCCTTTAACAGAATTTTTTCTGCATATTTCCACTGCCTCTTCCAGACTGTCTGCAAACTCAATATCCGTAAAGCCCTTCCTTCTTGCGCACTCTGCTATCTTTTCTCTTGTCTGCCCAATAAGAACAAGCTTTTTAACCTTTCCCCCAAAGGCATCTATCCATTCGTCGTATTCAGCCCCCTTATCATAGCCTCCGCCGATAAGGCAGGTTTTTCGATCCATAGCCTCTATGCCCTTTATTGCCGCATCCACATTTGTACCCTTGGAATCATTATAATATCTGACCCCATCTACCTCTTTTATGAACTCTATCCTGTGGGCTACAGCTGTAAAGCTTCTGACAGAATCAAGTATATTTTCCATGGGAACCAGAAAAGCATCCGCCATGGCTATTGCTGCCATAGCATTTTCCATGTTGTGAACGCCTATGATCTTAAGCTCATCCTTATGAAGAAGCTTTTCCTTTTTTCCTGCCAGAGCCTTGTAAATATATTCGTCCTTATAAAAATATCCTTCAGAAAGCTCTTCCCTTGAGCTGAAATAATGAACCCTTACCTTTTTCTTTACAGCTTCCCCAAAGTCCCTGAGTATGGGATCGTCATAGTTAAGGATACAGTGGTCGTTCATATCCTGATTTATCGTTATCTTCTCCTTCTCCCTTATATAGTTCTCCATGGTATGATGCCTGTTAAGGTGATCGGGAGTTATGTTCAGTATTGAAGAAACCTTTGGCTTGAATTTATCTATGGTCTCAAGCTGGAAGCTTGAAATCTCGGCTACTGTTACCGAAGTATCATTTGTTTTAAGAACTTCTGAAGTATAGGGATTTCCTATATTCCCCACAATAAAGGAATTATGGTTATAGTCCTGCATTATCTTTCCGAGTAAGGAGGTGGTGGTTGTCTTTCCGTTGGTTCCGGTCACAGCCAGCAGGCTTCCTTTCTCGTATGAATAAGCCAGCTCTATCTCTCCGCTAAGCTTTATACCCTTATTCTTATAATGAAGGGCAATATCAGAATCAAGAGGAACTCCCGGGCTTAGGACAAGCATTTCCACAGAGTCCTCAATATCCTTTGGAACACTGCCTGTTATAAGGGTTATATCGTCATGAGGCTTAAGCTTCTCTCTTACACTTTCCTTGTCCTTACTTTCATCAGAATCAAAAAGTATGGGATCCTCTCCCTTTTCTTTTAATAAAAAACAGGCAGCTATGCCGCTTTTGCCATAGCCTACCACCAAAATCTTCCCTTTCATAACAAAGTCTTCCTTTTCTTTTAAGATAAAACTATCTGCTCTTTATATTTTATATATATGCTATATATCCAATGACACATAAAACCACGGTTACGATGGTGAATATCTCAACCACCCTGGTTTCCTCCCAGCCACAGAGCTCAAAATGGTGGTGAATAGGAGCCATTTTAAAAATACGTTTTCCGTGAGTCAGCTTAAAATAACCCACCTGGAGAATTACCGAAAGAACCTCTGCAAAATATATAAAGGCAACTATTATGATAAACAGGGGCATTCTCAGGGTATATGCCACCGACACCACAAAGCCTCCAAGAGCAAGGGAGCCGGTATCCCCCATAAAAACCTTGGCCGGATGTACATTATAAACCAAAAAGGCCAGTAATCCGCCAATAAAAGCAAAGATAACCGGTTCAACATTGCTTCCTTCAGTAACGGCGATAACTGCAAAAAATCCGCAGATCACCAGGGTAACCTTCGTTGCAAGTCCGTCAAGTCCGTCAGTGAAATTAGAACCGTTTACTGTTCCCAAAACAGCAAAAAAGATAAGGGGAACGGTGAAGATCCCAATATCCACAGAGCTGTTATGGGTAAAGGGTATTACAATAGAAAGGTCAATAGGATTGATATATTTTATATAGCAGACATAAAATATGGTCAGGATAAACTGCATCGACATCTTCTGCCAGGCCTTAAGCCCCATGGCCCTCTTTAATACCACCTTGATATAATCATCAATAAAGCCTATAAGGGCACATCCATATGTAAGTATCAGTACAGAAATGATCTCGCTGTGTCCCTTTAAAATAATAAGGGAAGCAATAAGCACCGGAGGAAGAAACATAAGCCCTCCCATTGTTGGCGTTCCGTTTTTCTTAAGATGGCTTTTTGGTCCGTCATCCCTGACGGTCTGTCCTATCTTCAGCCTTAAAAGAAAAGGGATCGCAAAAGGTCCGCAACAAAGGGTAATTGCAAAAGCAACTATGAAAGCTATAAATCCGGAAGTAGTCATTTTATATACCTTTCTATCTTTAATAATACATAAGTCATCACAGTACAAGACACTGTGATGACTCACTATTGTTCTTTTAATCCTGTACCATATGCCTGAATAAAAGGCCGAAACTCCTTGAAAGTATATACCAAATCAGGCATCATTACAAGACTTTCATTTATTCAAGATCTGATATGTTTCCATCAACAGGAACACCTGTTTCGGGATCAAGAAGAGCTCCCGTAGAAGGATCAATGGCATAGCCCGTGGCCTCATCTATCTTAATTTCAGGTTTTTTATACTCACCGGGCTTTTCTTTCTTTTCTTTATCCACAAAGGTTATTACCCCATCTTCAGAGGCAGCTTCCCCGGCTCCTTCGCTTTTTTCTCCCTCCGGTTTTTCTTCACCATTCACCTGGCCTTCAGCAGATTCACCCTCGCCGTTTACTGTTTCCAAGCCGGCCTCTTCAGCCGGAGTAGCAACACCTGAGGTTATGGCAAAATCCAGTTCCTTTTCCTTAAGCTCGGCTATTTCTTCCTCAGTCATTTCCTCGGTCTTGAAGATATGCATATAAGGAAGAACCTCCGTCAGGATATCCCTTGTAAGGACAGTAGCGTATCTTGCGCTTGCCTGGGAAGGAACGTTTGGTTCATCAATACAGGTATAAATAACAAGCTGGGGATCATCACTTGGAGCAAAGCCCATAAAGGAAACCAGGTAATTTCCTCTTTTTCTGGGGTACTTTTCGGCGGTTCCCGTTTTTCCTCCTATTTTATAGCCGGCAGGTCTTGCGGATTTACCGGTACCAAGCTCTACAACGTTAGTACAAAGCTCTACTATCTTATCGGAGGTTTCCTTGGATACAGTCTGCTTAAGAACTCTCGGCTCTATGCTTTGTACCGTTGCGCCTGCGTCATTTACTATCTTTGTAACAATATGAGGCTGGTAGTAATAGCCTCCGTTTACAAGAGAGCAAAAGCCTGTGATCATCTGGATCATGGTGACATTAAAGCCCTGTCCGAAGGAAGATATGGCAAGGTCTGTAGGAGTCATTGTGTTAAGATCAAAAACAAGTGAATTGGTCAGAGCCTCTCCTGTCAGATCTATATTGGTCTTAAGGCCGAAATTAAAGAGCCTGTTGTATTTCATGAAGGTATCCTTACCTATGGCATTTCCCATATCCATAAAAGCAACATTACAGGAATTCTCAAGAGCCTGGGAAAAGGTAAGGGGTCCGTGGCCTAATCTGTTGCTGCAGTGGATCTTATGTCCTCCCACTTCTTTAACGCCGCCGCATACATAGTTTTCATTTCCTGTAAGCTTTCCGGATTCAAGTCCTGTTGCCATGGTAAAGGGCTTCATAGTAGATCCCGGCTCATAAGTGGAGTTTATGCAGAAATTTTTCCATCTGGCATTCAGTGCTTCCATTTTTGCGGCTTCGTATGCTTCCTCGTAGGTCATGGGCTTATCTTCCGCTTCCCCGGTCTCCTCTGTTTGACCGGCGCCCACAGGGGCTGTGTATGATTCACCATTAGGGTCCGTCGATTGATCTGTCGTCCCCTGATCTGTCCCATTATTGCTACTGTCGCTTTCAGCGGTAAGGGCTTTATTTTCGCTTCCCTGATTATTTATATCTACCGACTTCTCAGCCGGTACAGCAATATCTATTTCAGCAGAATCAGAGGCATTCAAAGAAGCCCCTTCCTTTCCTTGCTCCACCTTTATTATGCCGGCCATCTGAAATTCTTCAGGCAGCTCCAGCTCTAAACCATCAGTATTTCTCGGATCATTAAGATCAAATCCGGGGGAACTTGCCATAGCGATAACCTCGCCATTATCAGGGTTCATTATTATAACCCCGATATTTTTAGCACCGTCTCCTTCCCTGAATTCATTTTCATGCTCCTTATTAAAGGCCTGTATATGCTTTTCAACAATACTCTGAACATTTACATCGAGACTTGTTATCAGGGTCATTCCGTTTTCGGCAGGCTTTGTGGTCCTTTCAAGGTTTTCATCATCATTCAGATAACCGTACTCTCTTCCGTTGGTGCCCACCAGGGTACTGTTATAAAATTCCTCAAGACCGTAGGCTCCCTCATTTTCTCCCTGAACAAAACCGATCACATCGGCCGCAAGACTGTTATAAGGATAGGTTCTCTTGTAGGTTTCTTCCAGCCATATGCCCTTTAACTCGGGATCCTTTTCCGGGCCGCTTATAGCTCCCATGAGATCGGACACTGCATCATAGGACTGTTTTTTTGCTATTACCCTGTATCGGGAACCCGGATTGTCCAAAATGTAAGCCCTGAGATCTGACTGGGTATAAGAATACTCAATGGCCCCCTGGGCGAACAAGACCTGAATGGCATGATCTAAATATTTCCCGTTTTCGGAATTAAGAGTCTTTGAATCAATACAAATATTGTAGACCTTCTCGCTTACAGCCATTTTTGTTCCGTTGCGATCCACTATTTCCCCCCTTTTAGCCGGAAGAACTATGGAGTCATATGACTGCTGCGAAAGGACCTGCCTTTTATAGACCTCACCGTTATCTCTGTTTATTGCATAGAGCCTTACCGATAAACCAAGGAAAGCTAACAATATCACCAAAGATGATACTGTCAGCTTCTTCTTCATTCTATCATTAAATTTCGGCGACCCTGTTCTATTCTGTCGCTTTTTTCCCAAGTTTTACACCACCGTAATCAATTAATATCTTTGTACTGTCTTACATAATCCGCATCAACGCTTGAATAGCCAACTATCTGATCCTGATTGGCATACTGCATTCCAAGCTCAGTCATAGCCTTGTTCTTTATCTGCTCGAGGTCAATATTTCCCTTGATCCTTGACTCGGTATCATCATTTTCAGCCTTGAGAGAATTATACTCAGCCTCTAATACAGCTATGTTCTTGACTCTGCTTGTTATGTCTGACTGCAATCTTAAATATAAGATCAGGACAAAACCCGTCGCGATCATAGCGGCACTAAGAAAAAGCACCCACAAAGGATTCATATGGGAATGGCGTTCCCTGTTCCTTCTTGCTACATGGCTTAACTGTTTTTTGTTGTTCTCATCCCACTCTTTAGGATGAGTCACCCTTACATTATTTCCGTACGTATAATAGTCCATATCACTGTGCCTTCTGTAATAAGTCGCATATTCCCCCATGTGTCTCTTTCCCCCATAATTATTTATTCGCCGACATCTGCGCATTAAATCAGATAACGTTTTAAGCAAATGTTCCCCTCGGCTTTATATCCTTCTCTCAAATATCCTGAGCTTAGCACTTTTGCTTCTCGGATTGGCCTCCATCTCCCCGTCAGACGGAAGCAAAGGTTTTTTAGTTATTACCTTGCCCTTTGATTTTCTCCCACAAACACAAACCGGGATCTTTTTAGGACAAATACAGGGATCCTCCGCATTTCTGAAGGCTGTTTTTACAATCCTGTCTTCCAATGAATGAAATGTGATTATACACAGTCTCCCCCGGTCGTTAAGCAGATCGATCATTGTATCCAGAGTATCCCTTAAGACAGAGAGTTCATTATTGATCTCGATCCTTATAGCCTGAAAGGTCTGTTTAGCAGGGTGCCCCTTCTTGCTCCTTGCTTTGTATGGCAGAGCGCTCTTCACAAGCTCGGCCAGCTCCAGTGTCGTTTCAATCGGCTTTATCTCTCTTCTCTCAACGATCTTTGCCGCTATTTTTTTTGCAAAAGGTTCTTCTCCGTAATCCCTGATAACTGCAAGAAGTGATTCGTAACTGTAACTATTAACTACGTCGCTTGCAGTTATTATACACCTCCTGTCCATTCTCATGTCAAGGGGTGCATCATTGCTATATGAAAATCCCCTTTCGGGCGCATCCAGCTGATAAGAGGATACTCCCAGATCAAGAACTATTCCATCCACTTTCCCCTTGTGGTTCCCCTGGACTATGTCCCTGATGTTTTTGTAGTTATCTCTTACGATAACCTTGTTTTCAAATTCCTTCAGTCTTTCAGTCGCCGCTTTAATAGCGTCCTCATCCTGATCTATGCCTATCAAACTCCCCTGTTTGCTTAGACGCTCAAGGATCTTATAGGAATGACCTCCGCCGCCCAGTGTTCCGTCCACATAGGTCCCTTCCGGCTTGATATTCAATCCTTCTATGGTCTCCTCGAGAAGTACAGATCTATGACTAAATTCCAAGGCTTTTTCCTCCTTAAATGCTCAAGCCATAATCTGCCATTTTTTCCGCAATGTCGTCTATGTCATCATCATTTTCGGAATCATACATAGCCTTGCTCCAGATTTCAATCCTGTTTAAGGTTCCTGCAAGGACCACATCCTTTTCAAGCTTGGCATGCTCCCTGAGCTCATTTTTGATAAGCACCCTTCCCTGCTTGTCAATTTCAGCTTCATCTGCGCCTGCGGTAAAAAATCTTACAATCTTTCTTGAATCTTTGCTGGATGGAAGTGTCTTAAGCTTTTCCAAAAAGCTTTCCCACTCGGCACCAGGGTAAATGTAGAGGCAGCCGTCAAGACCCTTTGATATCACGAAGCTCTCCCCCAGCTGATCGCGAAACTTTGAAGGGACGATTATTCTGCCTTTAGCATCAATTGTGTGATTATACTCACCAATGAACATTGCTGCGATTCACTCTCCACTTTCTACCACTTAGTTACCACTTTCAACCACCTGCAACCCTATTCTACCATTTCACAGTAAAAAATCAAGCCTGAATTTATGTTCGTATAAAGGGATCGCTGCCGAAAAAAGCCTTGTTTTTCCCTATATATTGTGTTAAAAGCAAAAAAAGAGAACCTCGAGGTCTATATCTTGAGGTTCTCTTTTTCTTTTATGAATTATAAATTTTAATCTTATATATCAGCTCCTATGCGGCTGCCTTGGGATCAGGACCAAAATCGTTATCACCCTGTGTTCCCTCTTTGACAAGCATAACGATCAGGATGATCCAACCTACAACAGGTACAAGCTCAATAAGGATCCATACCCATTTTTTGTTAAGGTCATGAAGACGCCTTACAGTAACTGCAAGATTTGGCAAAAGCAATGCAAGTGAAACCAGACCGCTTATAAAAGGTGCATTAATCGCATTACCAATTCCCATAGCCAAAGCAGATGCTAAACTGGTAAAGAGATAAAACCACCAAAACTCACTTCTTCTTGCTCTTCCACTGAAATCAACATACTTGGTAAAGCATGTTTTGATCGAATCAACAAAACTCATCTTTTTTCTCCTCCTTAAAATATTTTTCCGAATAATCCCCCAAAGCTATAAATGAGCTCGGGGATCTGCCGGAAAAGAGTCGGGAAATCCCAACATCGAGTTATTATACCACAAGATCTTGTGTTTTCAATAGAAAGCCCGACAATATTAAAAAAGAACTTAAAAAAATACAAAGAAAAAATAAACTCCTCCTATGCAGAAATTCTTTTTCTCTAAACATTAAACCTGAAAAGGATCACGTCTCCATCCTTAACCACATAGTCCTTTCCTTCCATTCCCACAAGTCCCTTTTCCCGGGCTGCAGACAGAGATCCCAGTTCAAGAAGATCCTTATAATTAACCACTTCAGCCTTGATAAAGCCCCTTTCGAAATCCGAGTGTATCTTTCCTGCTGCCTGAGGCGCCTTTGTTCCTATTTTAATTGTCCAGGCTCTTGTCTCATCCTCTCCTGCAGTAAGAAAGCTCATAAGATTCAAGAGACTGTAGCTTGCCTTTATAAGCTTATCAAGGCCTGATTCCTTAAGTCCTAAATCCTCTAAGAACATGGCCTTCTCATCATCGTCAAGTTCCGCAATCTCCTCCTCTATCTGAGCGCAGATAACAAAGACCTCAAAGCCCTCCTTTTTAGCATAGTCTCTTACAGCCTTTACATAGTCGTTATTTACCCCGTCATCGGCAATATCATCCTCGGACACGTTAGCCGCAAAAATAACCGGCTTTGCCGTTAATAAATTATAGGAAGAAAACCATTCCTCCTCATCCTCATCATTTGTCTCAAAGCTCTTTGCAAGCTTGCCTTCCTCAAGATGTGCTATAAGACGTTTTAAAAGCCCTACTTCCTTTGCTATCTTCTTGTCATTGTTGGCAGCCCTTCCCTGCTTTGCCACCCTTCTCTCAAGTATTTCTATATCCGAAAAAACAAGCTCCAGGTTTATTGTTTCTATATCCCTCATGGGGTCTATGCTTCCGTCAACATGTACAATGTTTGAATTTTCAAAGCATCTTACAACGTGAACTATTGCATCCACTTCCCTTATATTTGCAAGGAACTGGTTGCCTAAGCCCTCGCCCTTTGAAGCTCCCTTTACAAGACCGGCTATATCAACGAATTCTATCACTGCCGGGGTTACCTTCTTTGAATGATACATATCCCCAAGAAGCTTTATTCTTTCATCCGGTACCGAAACCACACCCACATTGGGATCAATTGTGCAGAAAGGGTAATTGGCAGATTCCGCCCCTGCCTTTGTTAATGAGTTAAATAATGTACTTTTACCTACGTTAGGCAGGCCTACGATTCCTAGTTTCATAATATTTCCTCCATGCTCGTAAATACGGGCTTTTCTTTATTTTATTTTGGGATTTTACGCCCACTAACATGATTTTCTTACGCCCACCACGTTTTGAGGGGCGTAAGTCTCATATTAAGCGTCATTTTTTAAATATTCTTCGAATTGTCTAACAGCATCTCGCTCAGAGTCCTCCGATAAACCGACATACGTGTCACAAGGTTGTCACGTAGGATTCATTCCCAAGAAGTTTCTGCAAAGCTTTCGGGACCACACCGGCCTCTATACAGCGAGTCGAGTAGGTGTGACGAAGGGAGTGCATGCTAAAGGGCTTAAAAAGCGTTCGCTTTTAGCTTCATACAGCTTCCGAAGAATTTTATAAGCTTTCTTTGTAAGCGGAAGTGTTCTATACCCTGCAATAGTCTTCGGAGACCCCGCGCCATTGACCAGACTTATAACGATATTCCATCGTTTTATTGATATCAATCGTACCTTCGTCCCAATCAATATCTGAAAAGCATAATGCTATTAGTTCTCCGCACCTAATCCCAGTTTCTCTCACAAATTGATACTGGTCATAGTTGTGCGACCTCTTCGCCCGCTCAAATAATTTTGCCTCGTCTTCCAACGATAAGAACTTAATATCGCTCTTCTCTTTCTGAGGAAAGCTTATATTAAGCCCATCAAAAGGATGCACTTCAATAGCTCTATGTTCTCTTGCTGCCTTGAACATTGTCCCCATCGTGATATATGTCTGTTTAATAGTGCTATTTTTATAAATCGAACTCTGCTGCATTTTATTCAGCACCTTTTGGCAATGATAAGGTAACACTTCTTTCAGCTTAACACTCCCACTCACTGGTTTGATGTTCTTATTATAGCGTTCTGTATAGTTCCTCTTGGTGTTATATGCACGATCTGCGACAATATTTTCAAGCCAGAATTGAAACCACAGGTCTGCTGTCATGTCGCTAAGTTGTACAAGTGGCGCATCGTTACCCAAAATGTTCTTAGCAACCGTATCAAACGGAGCCAACATCTTAAGATTGCGCTCCTCATTCTTTGCCTTTTCAAGCCATTTCTTTGCTTCGACTACCGATTCAAAATACTTTTCAATCCGTTTTCCAGATTTGCTTCTATACCTTGCAGAATATCTTCCGTCTTTCCTCTGTGATAATCCCTCCCCTAAATCTTTTCCAGTGAGTGATTTTCCCATATCTATGCGCTCCTTTCCGAGAAAAAGAGCTCAGTGTAACTTGGGTATTATACCATTTACGCCTTTTTTTCTCAATAGATGTTTCACTTTTTAATAGGTAACCTTTAATATTATTTCAGTTGAAGCGTATC
>JAILBX010000177.1 GCA_024680675.1 Lachnospiraceae bacterium
ACCTCGCAAATTTCTTCGCAATTTGCTCGTTATAAATCAGATTGCTTCGCAATCCCGCAGGTACCGGGCTTGAACCCGGCACCTGCGAAAAGCTTCTCCCACCACCTGAAGGTGGTGGGTTATCTTTTTGATTTATATAATCCGATCATATCTGTCCCGGGTTCCTATCACTAATCCGGTACAGTTTTTATTGGTCGGCTCGACTATGAGTCCTTTTATATTCATCAGTTCTTCCATCCCCTGTCGACCGTAAGAAATAAAATCATAGGTACTTTCAGGAACGATAACCCTTCCACCTTCCCTGACAAGCTCCATGGTATCAAATATGAGTCTCAGGCAGGCTAATTCACTCAATGCTGTTAAGGAATTCTGATACATGATGAGTACATTGTCAAATCCTCTCTGAGCTTCCGCCAATGTATCTCCGGTAACACACTGACAGCCTTCAATCTCCCTTTTTTCATCTGCTGCCACAAGAATCGATCCATGACAATTACAGATTGCTATAAGGTCCTCAGCTTTCTCACCGACAATATCAGCTTTTGGAATTACCCTTCTTGAAGTACCGTCATTTAAAAGAAAATCAAAAAAGCGCCTTTCTATTTTCCTGATAATATCCAAGTCTTTATCTAAAAGCTCTTTGCTATCATTAACCATATATATGATACCGCCGTTTGTATCCAAGTTGATTGTCTTATTATAACATTTCGGAGTATCCGACACTTCTATGCTCAGCTTATATGTACTTGACAGCTGATTGACGATCTCACAAACAGGGCTGCTCTCGGAATCGATCTCTTCCTTCACGATTATAAATTTTAAAGCTCCCATCCTTCGAAGCCTATATGGCTTTTCGTATTCAGCCTTAAACTTTACCGGATCAAGAAGCGCATCGAGTACCAAGTCTGTCTCATGATGACCTGTGATCAGATCCAAAAACTCTGCCGGCTGAGAAGGCCCCATAGGCCTGCAATTAACTTCTATCAGGACAGGTCCTTTTTCATCTATCATATATTCGCCGTGTATAATACCGTTTTTATAATGAATGGCATCTGCAACCTTTAAGGCGTATTCCACCATTTCCACTATGCCGGGCTCCATCTTATCTAAAAAATAAAGATAGTCATAAATGTAATGTCCGTTTGAAGTTACGATCTTTTCGTATCTGCCAACTGATTCGATAAAATGTTCTCCATCCCTGGAAATTGTGTTAACAATATATTCAGTGCCAATTATTCTTTCCTGTACCAATACTTTTTCAAATGGCTTTCCTACGAAATCAGGCATAGTAAAAAGCTCTGATACAGCCTCAGATACCTGAGTAAGATCATTACACAAGAAGGTGCCAAAGCTTCCTGCGCTTTGCACAGGTTTTACTACAGCTTTATCGATCCCGTTTTCCTTGCAAAAGGACACGGCTTCATCCGAAGATCTCACTATCTTCCCTCGTATATACCTGATCCCATACTTTTTCAGTGCCTCATGCATGGCATTTTTTTGCGTCATGGCGTCTATATAATTGATATCATTACAGGGAAGTCCAAGATCATATGCTAACCTGTTCGCCAAAACAACTCCTGATTCAGTCCCCGGAAGCACCAGCACAGGGTCATATTTTTTGATTTCATCAAGGGTTTCTTCATAAGAATCCTTTTCTTTTATTATAACATGTGCTGATCTTATCTTTTTATAGTATTCTTTTACTTCATCATATACAAAAGAGTTTGAGATCACAAGTGACTCCACTATTACAGGTTTATAACCTCTCTGAACAATGTCTGTCACGTAATTAAAACCCGTAGACAAGAGATCTACTATTACAATACCTCTCATTTATAAGCCTCCTATAATTTGTAAATCTTATATTTCTATCAATAAACATTTTCACCTTTTCAGCAAGATCTTATATATTCTCATCAACTTTATATCAGATAGTGATCCTTGCCTGATTCATTCCCAAAACATAGCTGTAATCAAGCTTTTTTGACACTTTCTTTAGCACATCTACATTTGAATATGCCTCACCGGCTGCAGAAGTCGGATCTATTGGCTCTCCGATACATCTTATATCTATCAGAACCTCATCCTGACAGACCTTAAGCAATAAATCTACTTGCTCAATTGGAGTATTACTACAGCAGTGATCGTGAATATAGGACAGCATTTCTTCCGATGCAAGAGCTACAAGCACTACAGTCTTTTTATTGCTGATATTATTGCTGCAAAAGTTTTGAAGGGAAGTAATAAAATCAGAGACCATATCTTTTCCTATGGTAAATGTGACATCATAGACAGAAACACCGGGCTCTTCCACCTCCAACAAGAGGACACCTTCATATCTGCCATTTGAATTTCCTGCAATACAAAAATTCAGGATCGTTATAACAATAATCATGAGTATTGCCAATATGGGAAATGCCATCCAAAGTCCATTTATTCCATAGATCGGAATAAGAATGAGTACAAGGGGGATCAAACCTGCAAATCCGTCAACCCCACTGATAATTGATGCATAAAGCTTTCTTCCCATAAACTGAAAATAATACAGAAAGATCAGTACAAATCCCCTGAAAACAAACATAAGGGCAAAAATACGTATTCCAATTATAGCTTCTTTTGCATTCTCCCCCGAGTAGTTATAGATATAGCAGACAAGCTGTGGAAAAGCTTCAATTAATACTGTAGCTGCCAGACTTACTATGAACTGAATAATAAAAACTGTTTTTATAAGTATCTTTAAACCTTTAAAATCCCTTTGACCCTTCAGTTCAGATCCTATCGGGATCATTGCACTGATAATACCACTCATTCCTATTGATACAATGGAAAGAGTCTGTAAACATAATGTAAATGTTGCAATTCCCACCATTCCGCTGATTTTCATGGATATATTATTACAAAAGGACACTTTTATGAGAAAGCCAAGCTGTCCGATCGCACCGGGAGCGCCTCTGGTCACCGATTCATACAAGAGAAAGATGCTTTTCCTGCCTGTTTTTTTTAAAGGGAAAGGCACTTTTTTCATTAGAATGATGACTGTAACAAATATCACACTTATCAAATATCCGGAAAAAGTGGCCATTGCGGCACCCTTTAAGCCGGCACTGAAAAATCTTATGTATATTACATCCATCAAAAGATTTACCCCATTGGCAATGATATTTACAATTGTTCCAATCTGAGGGCTTCCAAAGGCCGGAAAAAAAGATGCGATCACTTGTAAGGGGATAATAAGAAGACCTGACAGGATCAGTATGATCACATAAGGCTTAAATACAGGGATCAGCTGAGGACTTTTACACATAAAGCTCAAAAGCTGATCTATGAATACAATAGCAGTTATGGCAATTATTACAGAGATAAAAAAAGAAAATATCATAACTATAGAAAAAACCTCTTCTGACTTTTCTTTCTCCTGTTTTCCGGCATACTCCGCATATATAGCAGAACCGCCCCCTCCTGCCATTATAGATATTATTGCAAATAAAAACATGATCGGAGATGCCATTCCCACCATACTCATGGCATCTGCTCCCAGTAATTGTGAAACAATTATGCTATCTACAAATTCATTCAAAGACATAGCCAGACCGGTTAATAAGGATGGCAGTAAAAACTGAAAAAGCTTTTTATTTATATTGTCCCCTCTTCGACTGTATTCCTTCACTATTTTTGCTCCCACTGATCCTGGAAATTTTTGATATTTCGATTATACTCCATTGCGATTTTTTGTGGCAATCATTTTTATATATAGGCTGCGGGGGGCTTCGATAGTAAAAAGGATCGGTTTGGAATTCATTCCTGAGTTCTCTGCCGATCCTTTTTTATTATTATTAGTCTGAACTTCTGGAAAATTACCGACTCAAAGGAAATTTTCAGAAGTTCAGATTGACATTTTGTTGTCAAATACTTATTATAGCAGGTCTTATGTTAACTGTAGCTGTTAACCATATCGGCCCTCCGGGTACAGCGCCTGCCTTCGCTGTTAACGTGCAGCTCCCTACGAAAGCCTCGCTATCGTCTTTGCCATTCATACTTCATCTTCGAGCAACTTCTTTTTCAACTTCTCTTACATAGTCTTCAGACAGGTCACAAAGATCAGCAATTTCCTCTATGGACTTTCCTTTAGCCAGCATTGTTTTTACTATAGATTTCTGACCATTGTTCCATCCAGCTTCCCTACCCGCATTCCATCCTTCTTTCCTGCCTTCTTTCCTGCCTTCTTTCCTGCCTTCTTCTCTACCATCTTCCCTGACATCGGCTAAGACATTGGCTTCTCTTATATATTCAAGGCTCCAAAGCTCATTTACTCTTCCCTTAACAACTTCATTATCTATCATTTCTGTCAGTCCTCCCTTCACGGTTCCTGAATCTATATAGCCATAAAGATCTTTAAGATCATGAGGTATATCATTGCCCTTATATGTGCAATTGAAAAAAATCCTGCTG